>NZ_WJID01000064.1:0-41594 GCF_010994055.1 Gracilibacillus thailandensis
TACGACCTATGCTCGGCCGCACCTGAAGGTAAAACCCCATGGAAAGGGAAGCGGGCAGCCGGAGCGTTGCTTTCCGTCTACATATCATTTCAAAATGACCACCTATGATACAAATACACTATCATGCCGCGTATTATATAATTTCCTAACAAGTAAGAAAAAACAACGTGACGGAGCTAACCATCACGTTGTTTTTTCTTTTATTTCTTCTTTAATTTCGCAAGTGCATCTGCCAATGCAGTGTTGGTAAATTCGTCGTCCTGCTGTTTCATATATTTGTTTACATCTCGTTTCGTTGCTTTATTCTTTCCTTGTTTTTCTTTTCGTTTTTGAAATGAAGATAACTTTTCACGATATCCACATACACAAGAAAAGGTTTGTCCTTCACCTTGTCCGCGTAGTTCCATTCTTTTATGGCAATTTGGGCAACGTGCATTTGTTTTCTTGGCGATCGGCTTACGCTCCCCACACTCTCTATCTTGGCAGACTAGCATGCGACCTTTCTTTCCATTTACTTCTAACATAAGCTTTCCGCATTTCGGACATTTCGTACCGGTCATGTTGTCGTGTTTATATTTGGCATCAGTCGTTTTCACCTGGTGCACGATTTCCTTGGTATATCCTTTAATTTCACTGATAAAGGCTGTTTTTTTCAGTTGACCATTTGCAATCTGGTTCAGCTTTTTCTCCCACTCTGCTGTTAACAACGGAGAACGTAAATCAGCTGGTACAAGCTCCAGTAGCTGTTTACCTTTTGAAGTAAGGTGAAGATATTTTCCTTTTTTCTCGATGTAAAAGGTATTGAACAATTTCTCGATAATATCCGCTCTCGTTGCAACAGTTCCTAATCCACCAGTAGCTTGTAGCGTTTTGGATGCGTGTTTTTCATTTTGTTCTAAAAACTTCGCTGGATTTTCCATCGCTTGTAGTAATGTACCCTCTGTTAAGCGTTCTGGCGGTTTTGTCTCCCCTTCGTTCAAGGTTAAGGTTGGTTTTTCCCAGACATGCTTTTCTTGGATTTCACTGATTTTTTGTTCATCATCATCGTCATTGTCATGGTTATACACCGCTTTAAAGCCTTGGTCAATCACATTTTTGCCACTAGCAGTAAATATTTCACCAGCTATTTCTGCCTGTAACTCAATCTTCTCATATTGAAATGGCGGCAATAAAACTGCCAAGAAACGTTTGATTACGAGATCATATATTTTCTGTTCCTGATCAGATAATTTCGATAGATACACTGGCTCTTCTGTTGGGATAATCGCATGGTGGTCGGAAACTTTGCTATTATCAACAAACGATTTATGAGCTTTAATCGGCTGTTTTTTTATTTTGTTTGCTGTCTTCGCATACGGACCTACTCCACAGCTTGTCACCCGTTCCTTTAATGTAGGTACAATATCCGTAGAAATATATTTAGAATCAGTTCTTGGATAAGTCAATACTTTATGCTGTTCATATAGCTTCTGCATGATCGATAATGTTTGTTTTCCGGAGAAACCGAAAATACGGTTTGCATCTCGCTGCAAATCAGTTAAGTCATAAAGGCTAGGTGCATAGCTTTTTTTATTCTTTTTGTCGATCTGAGTAACGGTTAACGGTTTATTTTGCAATCTGGATTGAAGCTCTTTTGCTGTTGATTGATCAAACAGGCGTGTTTCTCCTTTAGCATTTCGCCAAGTTAAGGTAATGCCGTCCTTTGTTCGCGCCTTGATTTGAAAATACTTTTTCGGCTGGAATTGTTTAATTTCCTTCTCTCTTGATGCAATCATCGCCAGAGTTGGGGTTTGTACACGACCACTTGATAGTTGCGCATTAAATTTCGTCGTTAGCGCTCTCGTTGCATTCAATCCAACATACCAGTCAGCTTCTGAGCGAGCAACTGCTGAGGCATAGAGGTTATCGTATTGTTTGGCTGGTTTTAAGTTTTGAAAACCTTGTTTAATCGCTTGATCTGTTACAGAAGAGATCCATAATCTTTTGACAGGTTTGTTCACACGAACCTTTTCCAAAATCCAACGCGCCACTAGTTCCCCTTCTCGTCCAGCATCCGTAGCAATCACGATATCCTGCACATCTTTTCGAACAAGCTGACTTTTTACTGATTGAAACTGTTTGCCGGTTTTCTTAATTACTACTAATTTCAAACGCTCTGGTAACATCGGCAATTCATCCAGTTTCCATGTTTTATATTTATCATCGTAAACCTCGGGATCTGCTAGAGTAACTAAATGTCCTAACGCCCAAGTAACGATATATTTTTGACCTTCTAAAAAGCCATTTCCTTTCTTATTACACTGTAATACTCGAGCTATATCCCGAGCAACAGAAGGCTTTTCCGCTAACACTACGGTTTTCTTCATGAAGGAACATCCTTTCCATAATCATTACACTTTAATATAACATATTAGCGACTTTACTGACATTTAAATGGGTACAAACATCTTATCATAGTTATAATAGGGTCTATCCAAATACAAAAATCACCATGGGTATATTCCACATGGTGATTTTTTCTTTCCATATCAACAAAATGAATCTTTTGGTTTCGGTACAGACAATCCAAACAAAGGTCTGAGATATAGTGCCACAAAAGTGCCTGCTAATGCTAAGATCCCCCAAACATAACCGTGAAGACTAAAGGAGGCAATTCCGCCAAAATAAGCACCGATATTACATCCGAATGCAAGACGGGCACCATAGCCCATCAGTAGGCCTCCTATAACAGATGCTAGCGCATTTTTTCCAGTTATTTTAGAAAACTTGAAAAGTCCACCCGCTGCTGATGCGAGGAATGCCCCAAGAATAACGCCTAAATTTAATACAGTAGTAGAGTCAGCGAAAATAGATGCCTCTAATGCTGACGCGTTTGCGCCTTGCCAATATCCCCAACTAGCTACATCGACTCCGAAGAATTGTGCTACTTTTGAACCCCATAAAGCAAAAGCAGAGGTAATCCCCCACGGAGCACCACGAGTCATTAATGTTAAGGCATTAAGAACTGCCAAAACAATTGCTGCAGCAAATAATGGCCATGATCCTCGGAAAATCCTCCGCCATCCTTTTTCAGAAGGTAATGGCGCCATTTTAGGTGCACGTTTCTTTTTCTCTACAACTAAGGATATCCAAGCTATTAATCCAAATAATACAATTGATAAGACCCAAGCGCCACCATAACCAAGTCCTGTAGATGTTGCTAGAGACACAGGTTCAAAGGCTGGTAAATCTTCAGTCCAAAATGGTAGATGATAAGCACCTATCGTTGAACCTACTATAAAGAATAATAGTGTGATAAACATAACAGAACGACCACCACCGACTGCATATAGAGTACCAGATGCACATCCACCCCCTAATTGCATCCCTATCCCAAACATGAAGGCTCCTACAACGAGGCTTACTCCAACTGGTGACACATAACCAGCAACTTCTCCTCCAAAGAATGAAAAGCCAAATGCTAGAATAGGAGCAAATAGTGTAACAGCAACTGCCAACATTAACATATGAGACCGTAACGCCTGCCCATTTCCAACAGACATAAATCTGCGGAATGCAGAAGTAAAACCAAAGCGTGCATGAAACAAGGTATAACCAAGTAACAGACCAATTACTAATAATAACGGTTGAACACTATTTTGGGTGAACATTAAATAAACCATTAATATGAAACCAACCGCTAATCCACCAATTATAAGTGGTATTTGTGGTTTATTTAAATTCGAATTTTTTTGTTGTATGGAATCTTTTACTGCATTTGCAGATTGAACTTTCGCTGTTGTTTCCATCTAAATCACTCTTTTCTTATTAATTTACTGGGATTTGCTTTTATTATCATAATGGCAAGTTGTCTTGATGTCAAAGGATTAATTTAGGTTTGCGATCCATTTAAACAATTTTAAATGCTAAGTAGATCTGCGATTCCTAGTAGCCAATTATGAAATTGACTGTTTGACCACTAAAGTGGATCATTGCACAGATTCTACCCTTTCTTGTCTTATTACAAAAAAACGCCCTAACAATGTTAAGGCGCTTTTCACTATATTGTGATCTTATTTCTAAGAGGCTATCTTCCATATTTTACAGCAAATCACGAAGGTAAACTAAATTTTATGGTCCATTGGTAAGAATAGTTGAACAAAATCCGTGATTATTTGAATGGAACTAAATGATTCTAGCGAGAACAGGTGGAGTCTGTTGACGATGAACAAAAAATAAGCTGTTGTTAAAAAAGAAAAATAAAGAATTAACTCTCTTTTATTTTTTCTTTTCCATAACTGTTTAGCATCTATAATAATAAGCACTATAAATAGAAGTGATAATCCAGCAAACCACATCTTTTAGCATCCTTTCACTCCATCTCCGTTTGAGTTGGTTCGATAATTAATCCTGACCTTCGAATATTTGCTTCCACTTGAATATCAAATGTCACTTTTGCTAGCATTTCTTCAGGTTGATCTTGAGCTGTTTTCCAAGCATCCGGGTAGACTCTTCTCAATTTCTGCCCAATCCCATAAATATCTGAACCCATCTCTTTTGCAAGTTCAAATTCATTCTCAATCCGTGAGGTAATCACTTCACCTATTTCCTTTTCCACCTGTTTTTCGGTTGTATTACATCAAGAGATGGATCAATTCCTGGTGTTGTTAGTACTGTAGTAAAGTCACGCAGTTTAACTTTCCTGGCAATAATTTGTCGCTGTTCGGCTGAATCTAAAAGATCACTCATTGCTTTTGCCGGAATACTGCCAAGCTCTATTTTTTGATTTAATAAATCTTGGGCACTGCCCCGGGTTACTACTACATAGGAACCTGCACGACTATCTCTATCTCGTTCAAACCATGTGATAATTGGCGCAACACCTTCTCTAGCTAATCCCTCACTAAAAATGATAATCTGAAGATGGGACCAGTATAACCGTCGTGGGGAAAGCCTATTTAAATTTTTAATCGCATCCATGATCGTTTCACCTTGAGCTGTTACACTCCATGTTGGTAATTCTGCTCCTTGTTGATCACCTTCTTGAGGTTTAATTACCTGTGCTGTTATTTCATAAACACCCTCTTTTTCACTAACTTTATCAATACCTACTCCAATTACAACAGCAACTTCATTTAATTCTTTCTTATCCCAGCAACCACTTAAAAGTACAATACAAACAAATAGCAAAGCTAATCTTATTATTTTCACTTTTTTTGTCTCCTATTTAAATGGTTATTATCTCTTGAATCAGACATCCTTTTCTGATTTTCACCTGCAACCTCATTTGGCCGTTCTCTCATTGCCCACCATGGTGTTCTTATCAATAAATCTCCCCAATTGTCTTTATGAAAAGGTACGATAGGAGTTAAGTATGGGACACCAAAGGAGCGCAGTGTAGTCAAGTGAATATACATAAATATCAGCCCAAAAATTAAACCAAAAGCTCCAAGGACGGCAGCTAATGTTATCAGCGCAAACCTTATCAACCGTGCCGATATCGCTAAGTTATAGGATGGCGTCGTAAAAGAACCTATTGCCGTTAAGGAAACCGTAATAACGGTGGCTTGCCCAACTAGACCAGCTTCTACTGCTGCTTGTCCTAACACTAATCCACCCACGATGGATACTGCTGCACCAATTGTTTTAGGGAGCCTGAGACCTGCTTCCCTTAATATTTCAAACGTTATCTCCATAAAAAGCACCTCAATAGCTATTGCAAATGGTACCCCTTCCCGTTGCCCGGTTAAGGCAATAAGTAGTGGTGTCGGTATCATTTCCTGATGATAAGTAAGCAACGCTACGTAAAAACCTGGTAAAACAACGGATAAAAAAAACGCAAAACCTCTTAGCATTTTAAGAAAACTTGCAAAATCATATCGTTGATAATAATCTTCATTCGATGTCAAAAATAAGCCAATTGTAGCTGGCACCAATAAAGTACCTGGGCTACCCTCTAACAAAATGGCAATTCTACCTTCTAACAAACCAGCTGCAATTCGGTCAGGTCTTTCTGAATTAAAAATGGTTGGAAATGGCGTATATCCATTTGGGTCTTCAATAATTTCTTCTAAATATAAAGAATCAAGAATGCCATCTATTTCGATTTTCTCCAAACGGCTTTTAACTTCCTCATACATTTCTGGTTTCACAACACCATCAATGCCTAATATAGCAACTGGGGTTTGGGATAACTCGCCAATCTTCATCTCATGAACCTTTAATTTATGCGTATGCAGACGTCTTCTGACTAAACCGATGTTGGTTTGTAACGATTCATTGAAAGACTCTCTTGGGCCACGAACAACTGTCTCCACTTCAGATTCAGAAACTTGACGTCTCTCCCCACCTGCTGTATCGAGTGCAATTCCACTTGTTTGATTTTCTCCTAATACAAGGGAATGTCCTTGTAACAAGTATGTAAGGGAGTCCTTTATAGACGATGTAGCTTCTTTTTTTATCGTAGCGAAATGAAGTTCTTTTAAATTTTGATCCTGTTTATAGTTTTCGTTTAGTTCACTGATTACATATTCTTCAATCGATTCCCTTTCGACTAAACTTTCCAGATACAAAACAGCAACAGATCTCTCCTTTTCACTGTCAATAAAACGAACAACTAAATCAGAACTATCCCCAAACATATCTTTGATGATTTTGATATCATCATTTAGGTTACCTTGAAAGCAAAGATCTTCTAGTTTCCTGTTCTGTTTCTTATTTAACTTTGGTTTCCTTCTAAACATATCATTCATCCTCTTTTTAACTGCTTAAATTGACTGATTAGGAGTAACAGTAAGGGAATAACTAATGCTATAAACGTTGCAAAGTAGGGATAAATATGCATGAGAAATCGATATATCCCAATTAAGTCATCACTTGTAATTAAAGAAAAAATAGCTAATAAAGCAGCTGTTGGAATCGTTAAAATTTTGTAATCATCTAAATGAAATAATTGTGCCACCCCTAACACAATTGCGTAGAAAAATAAGGCAATTTTAGAAAAGGACCCTAATGACCATAATAAAACGCCAAGAATATCCAACCTTTGCAGTGCACCAATCTCGATATCTCTTAATGTTTGAAAGGTCGGAAAGTAGAGCCCCATCGAACGCTCCTCTCCGAAAACGGTAACTACACCTGTAACAGGGCCCAAGAACATAACGATCAAAATCAGCATCGTCAGAATACTAAACCTCTTTAATTTTTTCTTATTAGAAACAAACGGAAAAACCATAGCCAAAACAATAAATGAACTATATAGTGAGGTGATGTTAAATGCCCTCATCACGACAGGACTGAAACCATCCTCAAGGATAGGGAGTAAATTTTGATAGTCTTTATCTTTGTGCGTTAAAAATGATGCCAATATACCAATCGGTATCATTAATATAAGAAACGTTTGATTTGTTCTTGCTAATATTTCTAACCGATTTCGAATCGCATATGTGGCCAGAATTAACATTGCCACCATATAAATCATCAGTGGTGTTCGAGGAGTAATCGCAGAATTGTAAAATTCGCTAAAACCTCTTAATGATAAACTTGCCTCATGAAAAAAATAAAAAAGAAATATAATGGCTACTATCTTTCCAATCCATTTACCAAGAATAGTCTGAGAATATTCAATTAATGATTGTTCAGGATAACGCTGTGCAAGTAAAGCTATCACAAATCCAATCAGAACAGCAGGAATGATAGCAAAGAGTAAAGATATCCAACTGTCTCTCCCGGCATGATTAATAATAACGGGGATAAACAATAAATGTCCTGTAACAGTAATACTAGCAATCGCCAGCATTAAAGCTTGAATCGATGAAATCCTAATACCCTCCATATATCCCACCTCCATAGTTCATACAGTTATTAACCAGTATTGTCTATTGGTGGTACATTTATACAAACCTTAATGATGAATCACCCTATCTGTATGCAGAAGGTTTAAAGGGATGGTATTATATGTAGGAAACAAGTTCTTAAAAGATTCAAAAGGCGTTTAATCGATTCCCTACTCTTTTGCACCTATACAAGAGATTTGGAGAACAAATTATACATTTATCTGACATTAGTGTCTTTAATCTATATAATGGAGTGAACCAGCTTGAAAGCATGGATAAAAGGGTTATCAAGGCAGCAACTTTTAATATACATCCTTATTACGGTAGGCTTTATCAGTTCGATTATTTTCGTCAATCACAATCACGAATTCTATGACAGACCAATTGCTAAAATTACCAATACAGTAGAAACAGATAAAGCAGAAACGGTTGATCAGCATCAAAATCAAGATTATCGGGTTACCCAGGAAATCACCGCTGAAATACAAAACGGTTCCAACAAAGGGGAAATGATCGAAATAACGAATCAATACTCCGGATCACAGGCGGTTGATCAAGTATTTAATACAGGAGATGAAGTGTTTGTCACCATCGATGAATCCACTTCTTCCGGAACCATTGAAGATGTCAAACGTGATAAGTATCTAATCTTGGTAGCTTGGATTTTTATCATTATTTTGCTGGCTGTCGGTAAGAAACAAGGGGCTCTATCGGTTATCAGCTTAGCAGTAAATGCCGGAATCTTATCGCTGGCACTCGATATCTACCTGCAAAATTCAGACCTTAGTCTAGTGATCATTTGCGGTATTAGCATTGTTCTTTTTACCGTGATATCACTACTGTTGGTCAATGGTTTCAATGAAAAAACATATACAGCGATTGTCGCCACCTTACTTGGTACGTTAAGTTCACTCTTGATTGCCTACTTTGCCTTATCTGTGACAGGAGAACAAGGACTACGTTATGAAGAAATGTCCTTTCTAAGCAGAAATCCACAAATTGTTTTTATGGCAGGGCTTTTAATTGGCTCCTTAGGGGCGGTAATGGATGTCGCCATCACCATGTCGTCATCTATCTTTGAGCTATATGATAAAAATAACCAGATAAGTCTAAAGAAGCTTAAAGCATCTGGCATCGATATAGGCAAAGATATTATGGGGACGATGATTAATGTATTATTTTTTGCCTATGTAAGTGGATCAATCCCGATGCTACTTTTATATTTTAAAAATGCATCACCAATACGGTTCACACTATCCATGAATTTATCTATTGAATTGGCACGTGCCTTAGCTGGTGGTATCGGAATTGTACTGACTATTCCGATTGCTATCTATACATCGATTTTCTTTATTCGAAGAAAGAGGGCTAGAACATGAATGTATTAGTGTTATTGTCGATCATCTTATTTACGTTGATGGCAATTGTCGGAGGAAAAAAAGGAATAAAATCATTCATCGCTTTATTCTTAAATTTTGCCATCGTTATCGCCACGGTTTTAGTGATGAACGATCCAAATGCCAATCCGATTTGGCTAACGCTTTTGGCATGTGCCTTCATTAGTGCTATCAGTCTGTTCTATATTAACGAGGTCAACAGTAAAACAATGATGGCCTTCTTATCTACGATTGTAACGTTAGTGATATTGTTACTTTTCATCATTATCATCACGGATCAATCCATGATCCAAGGTTTCGGTGAGGAAGAAAGAGAAGAAATGATGGCTTTTTCCTTAAATATTGGGATTGACTTTGTAAAAGTGGCCACTTCGGTAATTATTATGAGTACCATCGGGGCAATTGTTGATACAGCTATTTCGATTACTTCACCGATGCGTGAAATTCATTACCATAATCCAACAATTAGTAGAAAAGAGTTATTTCTGGCTGGAATCCGAATCGGGAGAGATATACTCAATACAAGTACCAACACATTGTTCTTCGCCTTTTTCGGTGGGTATATGGGGCTCTTAATGTGGTTCAAAGATTTATCTTATTCATTCGGGGAGATTATTAATTCTAAAGTATTTAGTGACGAAATGATTACCATCTTTACTGCGGGAATGGGAGTTGCGATTGTTATCCCAATCGCTTCGGGGATGACTGCCTATTACCTTGTTAGGGATAAGCAAAAAAACTAGACTCGGGAATATTATTGCGCGGACATTCGTTCCGTTATTTGGTTAAATCTTGCCCTTTTTTAGCAGTGAGCGGACATTTAATCCCTTATTTGACGACTTTAGCCATAAATAAGTTCTATTTATGTGAAATAACGGAATAGATGTCCGCGAATACCTTCAAAACAACAATTTTGTCACAAATAGCAGATTAAATGTCCGCCTACTATTGCAATTTATTATATTCCAACATCATCTGGTCGTAGTTAAGCGGACCAAATACATTAAACTGGATGATACCATTGGAATCTAACATATAGGTGGTAGGAATAGGACGAATTTGATAGCGATTGCCCACAATATTCCCCTGATCTAACGGAATCGTAAATGTCAGATCATATTCTTCTACAAACTGATTAACATCTTCAACATTAGCTTCCGTATCCGTTAAATTAATCGCTAAAATGTTCATGTCTGTATCCTGATAAAACCGTTGCATATCTGGCATTTCCGATCGGCATGGAGGACACCATGTTGCCCAAAAGTTAAGCATTACCGGCTCACCACGGTAATCAGATAATTTCACCGTTTCACCATCCAATGTTTCCAGTTCAAAATCTGGCGCAATATTTCCTATTTCCAAACCAATATTATCTGCTTCAGTTACCTTGTTATCTGTCACCATGTCGATAACAGCCCATACCACCATTGCTAGTAAAACGGCACTAATGATCCATTTTTTCATCACAGACTCCCCCTGTTACGGTAATATGTATATCCTTGGAGAACGCCAATCATGACTAAAAAGATATAAAAGATTAGATGTGGTGTAAATTGAAAAATCGATGTTGATATCACGATTTGCAGTAATCCCCATCCTATCAATGTTATATTTGCAATGATGATCGGTGGCTTTTTATCACTGGAATAGATGATAAATAATAAGAGTGTGATTAAAGCTATCAGATATAACCAGTTCTCATGGTACAATATATGATCTGAAAAAGAATAAATGAAACTAGCACTAAGAAATACTGTGCTAAATACATAAAGATTGTCATAATATTGATCGATCGTCTTGATCCATCTCCACTTACTGAACAGAATGGTTATGATAACCCCTAGGTAAAATGCATTCGTATTAGCTGGATAAGCTAAGATAGCAACAGGGTCTGACAAAAACGTTTGGAATTGAAGCACTATTTTTCCAATCCAAATGGAAATCACAAATGTAATGAAAATATTAGAAACCGTATCGATTAAGTTCTTCGTTTTTTCCTTTTGATATGGGCTAATCCAGTAAAAGAAAAGAAAGGCTAGTACAAAACCAATAATGATTAGAACCAGATCAACCTTTATCACGAACGGGCCAAGCAACCAAGCTTGAGGCATGTCCCCACCTCCATCCTCTATTATATATCGATTGGGAGAGAAGTTGATAGGGAAATACCATTTATTTTTCCACATGCTTACTATGAAAAGCTTAGTGCGCCCGATTAGAAACGTAGCGACTGGAACGAATTAACTGAGATAAAGGAATCACGGTGAGTTTACGAACCGATGATGACTTTCACCTAAAGGCATAAGTGCGACTAAGCCTCTGGTTTCACCAATCGGCAAGTCTTCTTTATCGTAGGGCGATTCGTGAAGTCGCCTAGTTTCTGGGCGCTCGGAGCTAGACATCTGCGCAAAATTTATACTTTCTTATCATATAAGAAAAACCGGGAAAGCCCACCTATTCCTGTCCAAAGTAGTTATTTTGACATGAATAATAGGCACAACAACCGCTGCGGCGCCCACTTCACTTTCCTTGGGGCGTGTCTTTAGCTAATTTTTGTAAAGAAGATCGCTTTACAAAAGTGGATCTTCAGATCACGCTGATCCCACAGGAGTCGAAGTGGACGCCTACGCTAAATAACGTTCTACATGGCTTTAACGTACGGACGTTACGTTCTTTTATTTCACATTGTATAAAACCTCAAAAAGTGAGCTGTCACATACGTTTTAGAGCTGCTTTATAGCGGAGGCCGCCCGCTTCAACTCCTGTGGAAACGGTTTTACCTGAAGATCCACTTTTTCAAGCGGTTTTTGCTTGGAAAAGTTAGCTGAAGGTAAAACCCCACGGAAAGGGAAGCGGGCAGCCGGAGCGATGCTTTCCGTCTACATATCATTTCAAAATGACCACCTATGATACAAAAACACTATCATGACGCGCATTATATTTTCCTTATAATTTAGAATAGGCAGAAATATTTAATAATATTCCTGCCGAAACCATGGTAACTATTAATGACGAACCACCATAACTAATAAAAGGTAAGGTAATACCAGTAATGGGCAGCATTCCTAAAATCGCACCTAAATTAACAAACGCTTGGATAATGATTTGAAAGGTAATCCCAATGGCTAACAGCTTACCAAATTCATCGCTTGCCTGCATTGCAATACGGATCCCTTTCACAAAAAGAAAGAAATAGAAGCTTAACACAGCTATGACTCCAAACAGACCTAATTCTTCCGTTATAATCGACATAATAAAGTCTGTATGTGCCTCTGGTAAATAGCCAAGCTTCTGAACACTTCCTCCTAATCCATTTCCAGTAATACCTCCTGTATGTATCGAGATATAAGAATTAACTAACTGATAACCTGATCCTTGAGCATCTGCAAAGGGATCAATGAATGATGTAATTCGCTCGAGTCGATAAGGGGACATCATTGCGAAGAAAATAAATATCGAGACCGCAACACTTCCTAATAAAAATAAGTGGCGAAATCGAATTTTTGTAAAAAACAAAATGATCCCACATGAAAATAATATTAATGTTGCAGACCCTAAATCTGGTTGTTTCAACAACAAACCAAATATAATTGCCAAGATAATAAGTGGTGGAATGACTCCTTTACCAAAATGACCAATATAGGCTTCTTTTCTACTATAAAAGTAAGCAAAATAAATCAGCATTGCTAGTTTCGCAAATTCAACTGGCTGAAATAGAAATCCACCGATTGCAATCCATCTAGTTGAAAAATTCCGTTCCACTCCAACTCCAGGTATTAAAACGAGAATTAAGGCGGCCAATGTAAACAAAACAAGCAATGGACTTAACTTTCCATATATCTGATATGGTAATAACATAGCACCTATTAAAAACAAACTGCTAATAAAAGCCCAAAATAACTGTCTGTGAAAATAGTATGTTGCACTATCATACTGGATATATGCATAAGGGTAGCTTGCACTATAAACCATTACGACACCAAAGGTAACAAACAACAAAAGTACCATTAACAATGTTAAGTCTATATTTCTCATACGCTTCATCATATACTCCCCTTATGCAGCCATATCATTCTCTGATGCAAACATATAATCTTTAGAGCGCACATAAATACTTTGAACTAAGCCTAATGCAAGCATATTGGTAATTAACGCACTTCCACCATAACTAATAAAAGGTAGCGCAATTCCTGTTACAGGCATTAATCCTATTGTCATCGCGATATTTTGGAAGATTTGGAAGGAGAGAAGTGTAATAATACCAACACAAATATAAACACCAAATAAATCGTCTGTTTTTAACGCAATCACTATGATGCGATAAATTAGTAAGAAATAGAGGACAATTAAGATACTTCCTCCTATGAAGCCAAATTCCTCCCCAATCACAGCGAACACAAAATCAGTATGTGCTTCAGGCACACGCCCACTTTGGACTTGATACCCTTGGTTAAACCCTGATCCTGTCAACTGACCTGCACCTATCCCTAACATCGCCTGTCTTAATTGATAGCCGAAATTCATCGTATACTCAGCTGGGTTAATCCAGCTGTATATACGGCCTAACTGATGTGGCTCAAAAAATCTTGATATCCATTCTTCATGATACGTAAATAAATAGATTACTAATATTACGCCGGAGCTCAATACTGACATAACACAGGCAATCATCTTATAACTTATATTAGACATCAATAATAAACCTAGTGTTGCCACCGCAATTAAAAGGGCAGAGCCTAAATCTGGTTGTTTAAGAATCAAAATAAACGGAATTACCAATACAACGACAGTTTTTAAAACAAGTGGAATACTTTTGATAAAGGTTAATTTTTCTGTACCATATCTTTTATATATAGCTGCCAGATAAATTACTAAAAATATTTTCATTAATTCCGATGGTTGCAGATCCATAAACCCCAGATCTATCCACCTTTGGGAACCATTTCTTTCAATACCAAAATAACGAACATAAATAAGTAACAAAATCCCCAAAATATATAAATAAACGGCCCACGTTTCAAGTAAGTCATAATCAAAATAAGCAATACCAATCATCATAGCGATACTGACGATGTACCAAATAAGTTGTCTCCTAGCGAAATAAAAGGATTGCCCATCCGTGTATTGACCTGTTCCACTGTAAACAGCTAACAAACTAAACATTAATAGACCAATTAAAATAAGAAGCATTAGATAATCAAGTGTAGGTTTCTTTGTCATTTGTCTCTTCCTTTGTTTAATGCTTCATTGATAAAGATTGCATAACGTATTGTATTACTAATGCATCATCTAAATACCCTACAGGAAATAAATAGTCGGGAATCATATCCATTGATGCAATAAAATAAAACAATGCGCTTCCCATTAATAAAAGCTCTTTTTTAGATGCTTTCTTTTCCTTAAAGGTTTGATACATAGACTCTAACTGTTGTATATACGGACCTTGTCCCCCTAAAGCAGCCATTTTAGATTTGAATTGATCTAAAATGGTAGCTCTTCCCTCTTCTGTGTTACTTTTTTTCTGATACTTTTGTATATTTTCTTTCAAGCTGTCAGCTGAAAAATCTTTTACAGGTAGATTCATTTCCGAGATAATGGCACGAACATGATTAAAAGATACTGGCTGTGTTGGCTCACCACTTTCTTCAGAACTTACCAAGTCTGATAAAGGAATATGTAAGCTTGTTGAAATTGCTTTTAGATGATCTAAATTTGCTTTTCTCTTCCCGTTGAGAATTCTAGAGATAGTGGAAACGTTAATCCCTGTTTCTTTTGCCAATTGACGCATACTTTTATTACTTTCACGTAATGCTTCTTTTATTAACACAACATCATTTGGTGACATAGGTGTGCTCCTTCTTTTTAAAATCTATATTTAAGATAAAGGAGTGTTGACAAAATGTCAACACTCCTTTTGCGTATGGGTTTTACTTCCATTAACATTCATCAGTTTATTCTATCCATATCGAAACATTTCGGATATAATATCTAGGGGGCATTATTAAACTAAAAATAAAAGAGATACAAGGGGACATAACATGAAAGCGATGACATGGAAAAGGTTTAATATGGTGCTTATTGGAAACCTGTTTATCGGGGTTGCTGTAGCACTGTTACGAATTAGCGCTTTAGGGACAGATCCCTTTTCAACATTAAACTTAGGAATAAGTGGGTTTCTTGGTATATCATTTGGTGTTTATCAATTGATATTTAACCCTTTTCTGCTA
The DNA here is from genome assembly GCF_010994055.1 of Gracilibacillus thailandensis. Lineage (NCBI taxonomy): Bacteria > Bacillati > Bacillota > Bacilli > Caryophanales > Bacillaceae > Gracilibacillus > Gracilibacillus thailandensis. Next base: position 15,439 of record NZ_WJID01000064.1, read on the forward strand.
GTTATTGTATTTATTTATTATCGAAGTTTAATTGGAATCGGAACTATCGTGAATATGGTTGGAATCGGTTTTATTTCTGATTTTATAGTCTTTGGTTATAACTTCTTCTTTGATGATATGTCTATTCTTGCCATTCGAATAGTGATGATGGCAGCAGCAGTTATTTTTGCAAGTCTAGGTGTTGCTTTATATATTACGCCGAATTTAGGCATTTCACCCTATGATGCATTAGCTTTTGTTGTTGAAAAAGTATCAAAAAACAAAATTCCTTTTCCTATTGCGCGGATTACGACAGATATTTTATGTGTTGCGATTGGATTTTCATTTGGAGCGATAGTCGGTGTTGCTACCGTTATATTCGCCTTTTTTACTGGACCTCTTATCCAATTTTTCCGTAAGCATGTAGCTGAACCAATGCTCGCTCATGAGAAAGCACCAGCTGTTGCTGCAAGTTTGAAATAAGGTTTAATTTGATAAAACACCTTTCAAACCTACCCCTTACTACAAATAGGAAGAATCCATTTTGGGAAAAGTTCGACCAAAATGGATTCTCTTTACAGATTTATAATGGATTTTTTAAAAGTTTAATTTTGGTCGTTTCTTTAATTTAAACTTCATTTGAACTGATTAATTAGATAACTGTTTAAGATATTCATCTAGATCATTAAATTGTGAGGCCATTCCTTCCTTTAAGCCCATTTCTATAACGGCTTTAAGTGCTTCTTCTGATTCAAATTGGCTTTGTATAATTAGCTTTGTCTTCCCAGACTGCTCTTCAAAGTTGATAGTAATTAATTGTTTAGGGGCATTCGAACTAACATTACCCTCTTCATCAGAGAATGTATCAGTATATACAATCTTCTCCGGTGCAATAATTTCGTGGTAAGTAACCTTTCCCCAAGATTTTTGGCCATAAAAATCTTTTTGGTTTTTATCTTCACAAGTCATACAAAAATGCCAAACTCCTCCAGGCTTAAAATCGAATGATTTATTCTCTGTTGTCCAGCCGGTAGGCCCCCACCAGTTTGCTAAATGCTCTGATTCTGAGAATGTTTTAAAGACGAGTTCCCTTGGTGCCTCAAACATTCTCTCCAACACAAGTTTCTTCCCATTCACATACGAATTCAAACGATTTGCTGCATTTTTTTCAGACATTTATTTCCCTCCTTATTTTGAGACATTTTTCTTCTCGATAACCGATCCTCCCTCATAGTTACTAAAAGCATATTGTCTCAGATACGCTTTTTATTCGTCCTTTTCCTTCCGTTGCAGTTCCTTTAGGTAATCGTCCAATTGATCCAATCTGTCTTCCCACAAATGTCTAAAGGAATCAAGCCAACTGTCTATTTCTTTCAATCCTTGGACGTGTAACTTATAAATACGACGATTGGCCATTGGATGAACTTCTACGAGCTTTGCTTCACACAGTACCCGAAGGTGTTTGGAAACTTGAGGCTGGCGAAGACGAAGATGTTCAGCGATTTCCCCTACTGTACAAGGGCCATCGCGCAATAGTTCAATGATGTTTAGTCTATTTGGTTCGGCAATTGCACTCAATATCTTTTCCATATTTACAATATACCACTAAGAGAATATTCCTGTAAAGGAATATTTTAATTTCCTTACGCAAATATTATCTAATATAAAAAAGGATCTCTACTAGCAAAGCAGAGATCCTTTTTTATTATTTCTTGGAAGTACAAATAAGCGAGAATAGAAGTCCCCGGCTATTTCGTGTTCATGATGAGCCTCTGGGGGGCTAATCCTTTCAGTAACAATCGTTTGAAGCCTGGATAGTCAGCAGCTATTGCCTTCGACTTATCATCCGATACTGAAATCCATGATGTTCGATTACAGATAATGTTGAAAAGAAGCTTTATGTTTCATTTTTTTTGCCATAATAGAGATGTCCGAGTTGTTCATTATAAGTTATTGCCGTATAAATACTCCTTACCTTAATAATATTCCGGCAACCAATCTCCATGTTCTTCGATTAAATCGTCACATAAAGCGATAATATCATCGATGGATAATTCTGCTGCAGTATGTGGATCGAGCAGTGCTGCCTGATAAATGTTTTCTTTTTTCTTCGTGAGTGCCGCTTCGATCGTTAATAGTTGTGTATTAATGTTGGTCCTGTTCAGTGCTGCCAATTGTTCTGGTAAATCACCAACATAGGTAGGTGTTACCCCACTGGCATCCACTAAACAAGGGACTTCAACGACAGCAATTTCCGGCAAGTTGCTGATTAGTCCTCCCGTATTTAGTACATTACCGCCAATTTTAAATGGCTGATTTGTTTCCATTGCTTCAATGATGTATGAACCATATTCATGTGTACGCTCATGTTGTAAGTTTTGATCATTGACAAGGTCATCCCGCATTTTCTTCCAGCCTTCAATTTGGTTCACACAGCGACGTGGATATTCATCTAATGGAATATTATATTTCTCGATTAATTCCGGATATTTGCTCTTAATAAAGTACGGATGGTATTCGGCATTATGCTCTGATGACTCTGTCACATAGTAACCAAACTTATCCATTAATTCAAAACGCACCATGTCGTCATGCTTTTCTTGTTGTTTTTCCTTTGCACGTTTTTTTATTTCTGGATAGAGATCTTCCCCGTTCCTTGTTATTTCAAGTAACCATGCCATATGATTAATGCCAGCAATCTTCCACTGTACATTATCTTTCGGCATGTCTAAAGAATCTAATAAATGGCTAGCACATACTTGAACACTGTGGCACAATCCAACAGTTTTAATCCCTTCTTTCAGCATCACATTGGTTAATACTGCCATTGGATTTGTATAATTTAAAAACCATGCATCAGGACAAACTTCTTTCATATCACGGGCGAATTCCTGCATTACAGGAATCGTTCTTAAGTTTCGGAAGATCCCGCCTATCCCTAGTGTATCTGCAATTGTCTGGCGTAATCCGTATTTCTTTGGCACTTCAAAGTCAGTAATTGTACACGGGTCGTAACCACCAACTTGTATAGCATTAATCACATATTTGGCATCCCTCAGCGCCTCTTTGCGATCATGGTATGCTGTTACTTTCACATTCGCGTTTAAGCTTTTCTTTAAATTGTTTAACATCATTTCCGAATCATTCAAACGCTCATGATCAATATCAAACAAGGCAAATTCGAAACCTTTTAATGCATCAACTGTCATACAATCACCTAGAACATTTTTGGCGAAAACCGTACTTCCTGCTCCTAGAAATGTAATTTTAGACATCCTTCTCCTCCTAATTCGTACTAAATTGCTATTACTTACTATCATCTTATGAGGATTTTGAAACGTTTACAATCGTAAATATTTTTAATAAGAGTAAAATATTGCGGTTATTAATCAATGAATAATCGATCAACCGGCATCACATATTTATTTTGACGGTATTCACTTGGCGTCTCATTCAATAATTTCTTAAACACTTTACTAAAATAATTACTGGAAGAAAATCCGGTTTCTTGGGCAATTTCTTCTATTGTCTTCTCATTATTTTGCAAAAGGTCTAAAGCGTGCTGAATGCGTACTTTCGTTAAATATTGAACTGGAGTTTGATTGATAGAAGTAGCAAATAGTCTCGTGAAATGATATTTGGATAAACCAGAGACGGCAACCATATCATCTAATGAGATATCCTCTCTATAATTTTTTTCAATAAATGAGACTGCCGTAGCGATCGCGACAGGTAACTGATTCTCTTGAATTTGCTCATGTTCAAAATATTGCGAGCATTCCATCAAAAAGCTATAGGCATAACCTGAAGCTTCATAACCATGCTTAATACCAGTTGCTTCAATTTTCTGCAATACTCGCCATATGTGTTTAATTGGTCTGGAATGGTCTGGGAGTTGAAGGATATGACCATGTTTTTCTGATAAATACTGAAAGTGACGAATGGCTTCATTTCCATAAACGGTCATATAGATAAAATCCCAGTTTGTTGATTCTTGCGGTAAGTAGTAACAATGATCGCTAGGAATTTTCACAAAAAAAGCATTCCCTTTCGTTAATGGATAGATATCGTTTCCAATTCTAATTGCTCCTTTACCTCCTAACGTATATTGGAAAACCACTCTTCCTTCTTCTCCTCTTTTTAATCCATCCCAAATATAAGTATGCTCAGTCCGTGACTCCCTGCCGATTGAATGAAGACCTGCAACACGTTCTTGATAATCTCCTTTTAAACGAAAACCGTATGACTGATGTTTAGAATATGTCTGCATGAGATCTTTCCTCCTTACTACTATCATACCGAATTTCCTCAGAATGTCATTCCTTGATTGACTTCCTATCCCAAATCGCTTAAGCTTGCTTTATGATATGAGATAATGGAGGAATTTTGAAGTATGCTACAAGCAACTAATGTAAGTTTACGTTTTGGTGATAAGAAGTTATTTGAAGACGTTAATATTAAGTTTACTGCTGGAAATTGCTATGGTTTGATCGGTGCTAATGGTGCTGGTAAATCTACTTTTCTTAAAATATTGTCAGGTGAGATCGAACCACAGACTGGCCACGTTTCACTTGGAAAAGGTGAACGCCTTGCTGTATTAAAACAGGATCACTTCGCCTATGAAGAATACGAAGTGTTAAAGACTGTTGTCATGGGACACACTCGTTTATATGAAGTAATGCAGGAAAAAGACGCTATTTATGCTAAAGGGGAATTCACAGAAGAAGATGGCATGCGTGCTGCCGAATTGGAAGGCGAATTTGCCGAGATGAACGGTTGGGAAGCAGAATCAGATGCTGCAATTCTGTTAAAAGGTCTTGGTATAGGTGAAGATCTCCACACGAAAAAAATGGCTGATTTAACAGGTTCTGAAAAGGTAAAAGTATTATTAGCACAAGCTTTGTTCGGTAATCCAGATATTTTATTATTAGATGAGCCGACAAACCACTTGGATATTCAAGCGATTCAATGGTTAGAAGAATTTTTAATTAACTTTGAAAATACCGTTATTGTTGTTTCCCACGATCGTCACTTTTTAAATAAAGTATGTACACATATCGCTGATGTCGACTATGGCAAAATTGAAATGTACGTCGGAAACTATGATTTCTGGTATGAATCCAGTCAACTAGCCTTACAAATGGCTAAGGATCAAAACAAGAAAAAAGAAGAGAAGATTAAAGAATTACAAAACTTTATCGCTCGCTTTAGTGCCAATGCATCGAAATCAAAGCAAGCGACTTCGCGTAAAAAAATGCTCGATAACATTACACTGGACGATATTAAACCATCTTCCCGTCGTTATCCGTATGTAGCCTTTCAACCTGGTCGTGACATTGGTAATGATTTATTGCGCGTCGAAGGTATTTCGAAAACAATTGATGGCGTAAAGGTGTTAGATAATGTAAGTTTTACATTAAAACCGTATGACAAAGTGGCATTTATCGGACCAAATGAAAATGCTAAAACCGTGCTATTTGATATCCTAATGGGTGAAATGGAACCTGACGAAGGAAGCTATACTTGGGGTGTTACCACTTCCCAGTCTTACTTCCCGAAAGATAACTCAGCATTTTTCGATGGCAATGACATGACCTTAGTAGAATGGTTGCGTCAATATTCACCAGAAGATCAAACCGAAACTTTCTTACGTGGTTTCCTTGGCCGTATGTTGTTCTCAGGGGAAGAAGCATTGAAGAAAGCGAATGTTTTATCTGGTGGGGAAAAAGTACGTTGTATGTTATCAAAAATGATGCTATCGAATGCCAATGTGCTGGTATTGGATGAACCGACAAACCACTTAGACCTAGAATCAATCACTGCGTTGAACAATGGTTTAATTAAATTTAAAGGATCGATTCTGTTCACATCACATGACCATCAATTCATTAACAGTATCGCCAATCGCCTGATCGAGATTACACCTAAAGGAATTGTCGATAAAGAAATTAGTTATGATGAGTATGTAGCAGATCAGAAGTTACAAAAGGAAATTAGTGCGATGTACGCATAATATGGAAGCTATCTCTTTTTTAGAGGTAGCTTTTTCATTGCGGAAAATTAGTTTGATTATTGCGAATTGCAGCTCTTTGTTGCGAAACCCTGCTCGATTATTGCGAATTCGGCCTGCTTTATTGCGAAATTCGCTTTGATTATTGCGAAACCTCTTTGAATCTCTTTATCCTATTTTTAGAATCCATATCTTTTCTTTTAAATTCCTCCTATGAAATTTACCATTCTAATATTTTTGTGTATGCTTAATAGATAGATATATGAGTATGGGAGGTTCCTTGCTATGAATAAAAGTATTTCAGTTTATATAACGGTTGGAGAGTGGATTTTTAAGATTCTGCTGTTAAACCTGTATTGGTTCATCTTTTCGGTACTCGGATTATTTATAGTTGGAATTTTCCCTGCTACCGCAGCCTTGTTTGCAACAATCAGGCAAGATATCAAATCAGAGGATGATATCAAACTTTTTCGCGAATTTATTCACTATTACAAACAGGAGTTTATCAAAGCTAATATCCTTGGGTATATACTCGCTATCGCCACAGCTATTTTACTGTTGAACATTCAAATCTTAGGACAGTTAGACAGTTCACTATTAAACTCTACATTAATGGTGATGACCTATATTTTATTAGCTATTATTGCACTTGTTGCTGTGTTCATTTTCCCAATCTATGTGCATTATCAATTTTCCGTACTTGGTTATCTTAAATATTCTGCTATATTGGTTATTGGTAAACCACTGCATACGATTGCCATGCTCGTGTTAATTGCGGCGACTTTTTACCTTTATTATTTAGTACCAGGTTTTATACCTGCTTTAGGAATTAGTTTACTAGCTTATATTATTATGCGGACGGCTTATTCTTTTTTTGCAACACCTGAACAATAGAATATGCTTAATCAATGGTAAGAACCACTTTTCCGTATCCGTGTCCTGTTTCTACTTCCCGGTGCGCCTCGACCACTTTGTCAATCGGAAATGATTTTCTAATATGAATAGTTAATTTTCCTTTCATATAAAGGTTAACTAGTTCGGAAAGGCGCTCCGTTGAACGTCGACTTCTTATAGGGCGAACTCCAAGTTCCTCTACTAGGTCGAATGCAACAATTGTCCCAATACGATCTTTGTTTTCAACAATGTCTATCGAAGCGATCAGAGCCTCACTTCCCGCGGCATCAAGAGCTACGTCTATTCCGTCCAATGCGAGAGAACGCACTCTGTTAACAAGTCCATCTCCATAAGTGACAGGAACTACCCCAAGTGATCGCAGGTAATCATGATTGTATTCACTTGCAGTGCCGATGACGGTTGCTCCCCATGCTTGAGCTATTTGTGCTGCGAAGGTACCAACTCCCCCTGCTGCCGCGTGAATCAATATGGTGTCTCCCTTACCAACACCAAGTTCTTGTAACGCGGTGTGAGCTGTTTGACCTGATGCTGTTATGACACCTGCTTCTTCCCAAGTCATCTGCTGTGGCTTTTTCACGATTTGATCTGCTTTAACTACTACATATTCTGCATAACAAGCCATTAACTCCCAGCCTAAAACCTCGTCTCCCACTTCAAATCCTAAGACTTCTTTACCGACTTGATCAATCACTCCTGAAAACTCGTTACCAAGAACTTGCGGAAATTTCACCGTCAACCCTGGAGGTGTCCAGTCTCCCTTTCGCACAGCACAGTCAAATGGTTGAATGCCAGCGGATTTGACCCGAACGCGTACTTTATCGTTAGTTGCTTGTGGGTCATCAACTTCCATTACATGCAAAACCTCTGCAGGTCCATAATTAGAAAACGCTGCTACTTTCATATACCTCTCATCCTTTGTTAGTGTTTATTTATATGACAATAATCATTTAAAGACCTCGACTGTAAAGCCTCCTGGTGTTTTCATATAAAATGTCCAACGATGTGCTCTTTTAGGAGCCTTTACATCAAATCCATCATTTTTCATACGTTGATTGATTTCATTTACCTGTTCTTCACTCTCCTGCTCAAATCCGATATGAAAGGAATTAGGATAGTTGACTTTAGAACCCTTCGTTAAAGCAAGCAATAGTCCATCATCATCTACCAACAAGGCAAAGGAATCTTTATAAGTGCTCCTAGTTTGTACATCGAAATATTTTTCTAAAAACAATCGAGTAGCGTTAACATCAGTAACAGTTAAGTTAATATGGTTTAACTTCATACATAACACTCCATTTCTAGATTTCTGTTGACCGCTATTTTTGTTGTCAACTTACAGTATTTATTTTAATATCATAATTAGATAAATGATAATATATATTTATTCATTAATATATATACTTGAGTATATGAATAATGGAGGGATATGAATGGAAATGTTGCAGTTATATTATTTCCGAACAGTTGCCAAACTTGAACATATGAGTAAAGTAGCAGAAGAAATTCGCATTGCGCAACCAGCTCTTAGTAAAACGATTGCCCGGTTAGAAGAGGATTTAGGCGTACCTTTATTCGAGCGTAAGGGAAGGAACATCAAACTGAACTCATTTGGGAAAGTATTTTTGAAGAAAGTCGAAATGGCACTGGGAGCTCTTGAAGAAGGGCGAAAAGAAATAGCAGACCTTGCAGGAATGGAACAGATGCGAGTCTTTTTATCCACTTCCACTCATAAATGCTTTTCTGACATTATTGGCTCTTTCCTATCTAAGTATCCTGATATAAAACTTCAAATCAGCCAAGCCACAACTCAAGAAAAGGTAAAACAATTAAGAAATCGTGAGATTGATTTTTGTATTACTTTCCCACCATTAGAAGAGGAGGGAATCAAAGGAAAATCCTTTCTCACTGAAGAAATATTATTAGCTGTTCCTTCTACACACCGATTTGCTAATCGAAAAAGTATCCATCTGAAAGAACTGGCAGACGATTCATTTATAAATATGAAAGAAGGGAATCCTTTTCGAGCAATGACGGACTCTTTTTGTAAAGAAGCAGATTTTACGCCGAATATAGTTTGTGAAGTTGACGAACTTTCTGCCATCAGTCACTTCCTTCGCACAGGTATTGGTGTTGCCTTTTTACCGCAAACCTTCTTTGAAGATAAAAATCCACCATACCACTTAGTGCATATCGATGAACCCGTATGTCAGCGAACCTATCAAATCGCATGGCTTGAAGATCGTTATCTAGCCAAGGCAGCTTGTACATTTCGAGATTATGTAGTTGATTATTTTAACGATTTTTATAATTAAATATAAGATGTTATTTGTTGGCGAGATTCTAAACTTATCTCGCCAACAGATTAATTTATCTCGTAAGTAGACTAGTTTTATCCTTTTACAGATCCGATTAGTACACCTTTTTCAAAGTATTTCTGGATAAACGGATACAAAATTAGCACTGGCAGCGAAGATACGATAATAACACCATATTTAACCTGATCGGCATAACGTTGTGCATAACCTCCACCTGTTCCACCGCTCCCCGCACCTTCGGCAAACACTTGATTGGATAAAAGAATATCTCGCAACACAATCTGCAATGGCTGTAAATCGTAATTACGGATATAAATTAACCCAGTAAAGAAGTCATTCCAGTGCCACACTAGATAATAAAGTCCGATTACAGCAGTTACAGCTTTGGACAATGGCAATACGATCGATGAGAAAAACTTAAAATGTGAGCAGCCATCCATTGTTGCAGCTTCAAACATCTCGTGCGGTATGTTGTTCTCAAAGAATGTTCTTGTAATAATTAAATTAAATACATTCACCGTAAGTGGATTAAAGATAAACACCCACGGCGTATCAATTAAACTTAAATCTCTCATTAACATATAGGTAGGAATTAACCCACCATTAAAAAACATTGTGAAGATAAAGAAAAACATCAAAAATCTTCGAGCTTTAAACTCATGGCGTGACAACACATATGCTGCCGGTAAAGTTAACAATAAATTAACGAACGTCCCAAAAAGGGCGTAGAACAATGTATTGCGATAGCCAATCCAAACTCTCGAATCGGAAAAAATCTGTTCATATCCAAATAAACTAAAACCTTTCGGAACAAAAAGTACTTTTCCGGTCGAAACATAAGTAGGATCACTAATCGAAGCAATCACGATAAAATAAATTGGATAGGCTACAATAAAGAATATTAAAATGCATATCGCCACTACAGTAGCATCGAATAGTAAATCAGTTGGTTTTTTATTTCTTATTCTATTCATTGTGATAGAAGGCATTGCACTTCCTCCTTCAAATTGATTTGAGCTAACTTACCACAAACTAATGCGAGCCACTTTCTTTGCAATGGTATTAACAATAACTAGCATCATAAAATTAATCATCGTATTAAACAGACCAATCGCAGCGGCATAGCTAAATTGATTGGATACGATACCAGTTTTATAGACATATGTTTCAATCACTTCTGATATTGGTAAGTTGAGAGAATTTTGCATCAGGAATATTTTTTCAAATCCTGTACTGATAACTGTCCCCATGTTTAGTATTAATAAAATGATGATGGTCGGAATGATAGCCGGTATCTCTACATTTCTAATAATTTGCCATTTATTCGCCCCATCAATTTTGGCTGCATCATATAGTTGTGGATCAACAGCAGCCAACGCGGCCAGATAAATAATACTGTTCCATCCGACATGCTGCCACACATCTGATAATACATAGATAGGAACAAATGCTTTCACAGACGCTAACAGGTTGCCTTCCACACCTAGTTTTGCTAATAATAAACCGATAACTCCAGTATTTGGAGATAACATTACATTTAATAACCCTACTAATACAACGATGGAAATAAAATGAGGCAAATAAACAGTCGTTTGTAAGATCCGTTTTCCTCTTTTCCATCTGATTTGGTTTACTAATAATGCGAGCGCAATTGGTGCCGGGAAACCTACAACAATCGTCGTGATACTGATGAGTAACGTATTACGAATCAGATCCCAAAAAAGGTGACTATTGATAAACTGTTCAAAATATTTAAGTCCTGCCCAATCTCCACCCGTCAAACCAGCCGTGAAATCATATTCCCGAAATGCTAATTGAATCCCATACATCGGAATATAATTAAATATAATTACACAGATGATTGCAGGTAGAATCATTAGCCACAATTGATAGTCTCTTCTTAACGTATTAAGAATAGTTGCTTTCTTCGCCGTGGGCAAAGTCTCCGTATTCGTTCCTTGGGTCAAGGCCATGATATGACTCTCCTTTTTTATAGAGAGATATCAGCCTTTAGCTAATATCTCTCCTTCTAGTTTTCTAATTTAATTGTTCCTTGTAATCATCATAGTAACCTTGGATAATCTCAATGTTGGATGGTAATCCCATCTGTTCTACTTGTTGCACATAGCTATCCCACTCATCTTCAATACCACCTGAGGTGATCCACTCGCCAAACTTGGAGATTGCAATATTCATAAAGTCTGTATTAACAAGCGTCATTTGGTTATGGTCCTCTTCGGAGTATTTCAGCATCATTCCCGGGAACACATCATTTTCACGATCCAATGATTCAAATACATCATTAAATGGTGCTTGTTGTTCATCTACTGCCTGCATATCCACAGGTAATTCAACATCTAATTGATCAGAGATGAACATTGGACCGTTATCTGCCCAAGTAGAAGTCCATTTCCATGTGCCTGGATCCATTTCTTCATCTTGAGGTTCGAGAACCTTGTAGGAGTTATCTCCAGTCTTTTCAATATTAGGGCCGATAGAGCCAAATAGCACTTGTAGGCTGACTTCAGGGTCGTATAGTTCATTGATAAACTTCATGGCTGCTTCTTTATTGCTTGTCGCTGATGACATTTGAATGAAGTTAACACCGAAGTTCAATTCATTATAGTCATAGGACCAGCTTACTTCACCATCATAATCAGCTGAGACCTTCATCGGATCAAACGTTTCGTATTGATCTGCAACACCTAAACCGAATCTGTCTGTTTTTTCCCAACCAAAGGTATAACCTATTTTGGCATCTTCACCTTCACCACGTGCTAAAGCCTGATATTGTGAATAATCTTGTGTAAAAGCTTCATCATTTATTAAACCGTTTTCATATAATTTATTTAAAAAGGAAACGAATGTTTTGTATCTTTCATCGACAAAGAAGTTTTTCACTTCACCGTCTTCCAGGAAGTAACCTTGGCCACCACCACCAGTTACTGTCATTCCCATACTGCCAAGTAATACAGTTGGATGGAAATAACCAAATCCTGTTTCAGCTACTGGGGCAAAGTCCATTGGAATTTCATCATTTGGATCACCATTTCCATTGGCATCCTCTTCTTTAAAAGCCATTAATACATCAAACAATTCATCCCAATTCGTCGGGGTATCTAATCCAAGATTGTCTAGCCATTGTTGATTAATAAATTGCATGGTAGCTGTTTCTGGCCAGAACTGTTGATATTTGGATAAGCCATAAATTTCTCCATCCGTTTGTGTTGAAAGTAATTCCGTTTCTGGTTGCTCATCAAACATAGCTTGGATATTTGGTCCATGTTCTTCTATCAATGGTTTTAAGTTTTCAAATAAACCAGGGAACTGTGCAAAGTCTGCATCTGTGATCGCATTTGGACCGACAATTATATCAGGGATATCACCACCTGCTAACATGGCACCTTTCTTCTGATCCCAGTCAGCGGTAACTTCTTCCCATTTAATTTCTACACCTGCTCGTTCTTCCACTTCTGCTAACCATTCCATGTCTTCAAGGTCTTTGGTCAGTGGATGCTTTGTTATCAGTCCTGTTAATACAACCTTTCCATCCTCTGTTTCTTCGGGCTCATTACTTGTTTCGTCATTACTACAAGCTGCTAATATAAGCATCAAACAAATTGTGATAAATAAAATTATTTTGTTCTTCACACCTAATTCCCCCTCATTCATTCTTCACTGCTAAACAAATTGATACACATATTTTTCAAAGTTTTTAAAGAGTATACAAATGTACATAATGGAAAAGCACATAATATTACTTAAACATTCGCCACCTCTCCCTGATAAATTAAATAATTTATGATATCGCTTACAACATTTAGATAATAAATAAATATCTTCATTTCTTGTTCGTACATATTTTCGATCTATTGCAATAGAACTTATTTACAGTATGCCATTATATACAAGGTGTGTGAATTCACTTTTTTTATGAAAACATATCCTTTTTTTAGATTCAACTCTAATCTTTTTATAATTTCAGTTCGTTTGATTAATGAATATACTAACTAAACACGAGGAGCATAGATAGACTAAAAAAGTTGTTTGGATAAGAAGATACGTTCATGTAAAAAATTTGTGCTTACAAATTTTGATGCTTTACTGATTAGATTTCGCGGGTTTATTTGCAATTTGAGGATTTTATTTGCATCTTCGGGATTTTATTTGCATCTTCGGGATTTTATTTGCATCTTCGGGATTTTATTTGCATCTTCGGGATTTTATTTGCATCTTCCGGATTTTATTTGCAACTTCGGGATTTTATTTGCATCTTCGGGATTTTATTTGCATCTTCGGGATTTTATTTGCATCTTCGGGATTTTATTTGCATCTAAAAAAAGCGCTTGAGGTGCGGGCACCTCAAGCGACTTTTTTCAGGGTTACTGTTTTGATAGGCGGGCGGAACCGATTAATTCACGGATTGCAGCTCGATCATTTTTATATAACGAATCAACAATTTTACTTCCGACTACGACTCCATCACAATGCTCGGTTAATGAGCGGACATGCTCTGGACTGGATACACCGAATCCTGCAAGAACAGGAACATTACTTTTTCCTCGTAAAGTCTCTAAATGAGTTCCGAGATAGTCTTTGAAGGAAGATCGTACACCAGTAGTTCCCGTTACTGTTACCGCATAGAGAAAACCTTCCGTTCGTTTAGCGATTTCTGCTAAGCGTTCTTCTGTACTGGTTAGTGCTGCTAAGCGAATAAGAGCAATGTCGTTTTCCATTAAAGCAGGAACAACGATTCCTTCTTCTTCTAAAGGTAAATCGGGAATAATTAATCCGTCTACTCCCGCTTCTGCACAGGATTTAGCGAAGTTATCCACACCATATGCATGAATTGGATTAATATAGGTCATCAATACAATCGGGATATTTCGCTCTTCCTTCCCTTCTTTTAATTTATCTAATACAGCACGGAGTGATACACCATTTGCTAATGCTCGAAGGCCTGATTCTTGAATGGTAGGGCCATCTGCTACTGGGTCGGAAAAGGCAATCCCTAATTCAATGACCGTTGCACCTGCTTCTTCTAAAAAGGCTAATTGTTCATCTAATTTGTCTAAACCGCCATCACCAGCCATAATATATGGTACAAAGGCTTTGTCTCCTCGTTCTAATACGTCATGAAATGCTTGATCTATTTTTACCTTACCCATTTGCTTCACCACCTAATGCATCTCTTACTGTTTCCACATCTTTATCACCACGGCCTGATAAACAAATAACCATAACCTCATCTTCGTTCATTTCCTTGGCTAGTTTCATCGCATATGCAATCGCATGGGAGCTTTCCAATGCTGGAATAATTCCTTCTGTTCTGGATAATTCCTGTAATCCCTCGAGTGCTTCTTCGTCGGTAATATCCACATAGTTGACACGGCCAATATCGCGTAAGTGACTATGCTCTGGGCCTACTCCAGGATAATCAAGACCAGCAGAAATCGAATGTGCTTCTTGAATCTGCCCGTTCTCGTCTTGTAATAAATAAGTCATCGTACCGTGTAGGATACCTTTTTTTCCATAACTTAATGTAACAGCATGCTGATCAGTATCGACACCTTTTCCACCAGCTTCTACTCCATAAAGCTTGACTTCTTCATCCTCGACAAATGGAAAGAACATGCCCATTGAGTTACTGCCGCCACCGATACAGGCAACTACCGCGTCTGGTAGGCTTCCTTCTTTTTCTTTTACTTGTTTCTTCGTTTCAGTACCAATCATGCTTTGAAAGTCTCTTACTATTTGCGGAAACGGATGCGGTCCTACTACAGAACCAATAATATAATGGGTATCTTCCACATTACTTACCCAGTAGCGCAATGCCTCGTTTACAGCATCCTTCAACGTACCGCTACCCTGATCAACACTTTCAACACGAGCACCTAATAACTCCATGCGGAAGACGTTCAATTTTTGACGACGCACATCTTCTTTCCCCATGAAAATCACACACTCTAAACCAAGCAATGCACATACCGTAGCTGTTGCCACACCATGTTGACCTGCCCCTGTTTCTGCGACAACTTTTTTCTTGCCCATTCGTAATGTTAAAAGTGCCTGACCTAATGCATTATTAATTTTGTGAGCACCGGTATGATTTAAGTCTTCTCGCTTCAAGTAAATCTTTGGTCCGCCTAATTTTTTGGAAAAACGTTCAGCATAATATAATGGTGTTTCTCTTCCTACATATTCTTTTAAATAATAATCGAATTCTGCTAAAAATTGC
The DNA here is from genome assembly GCF_010994055.1 of Gracilibacillus thailandensis. NCBI lineage: Bacteria > Bacillati > Bacillota > Bacilli > Caryophanales > Bacillaceae > Gracilibacillus > Gracilibacillus thailandensis. Next base: position 30,896 of record NZ_WJID01000064.1, read on the forward strand.
TCATCTTTAATAGCTTCTTGATATGCTTTTTCCAGCTCTAAAACGGCTGGCATTAACGTTTCCGGTACAAAACGACCACCGTATTCACCATAATGGCCTGTTTCATTTGGCGCCTGATAGTTTGCCATTTCCATCACCTTTCTTTGCTGCATCTATAAATGCTTTTATTTTTTCTAAATCCTTTTCTCCACTTGTTTCGACTCCACTGGAAACATCAACACCTGCAGGAGCCACTTCTGCGATTGCTTCTTCAATGTTTTCTACTTTAAGGCCACCTGCAAGCAAGATCTTTTTATTTAAAAAGTCAAACTCTTTTGCTACCTGCCAGTCGAATGCTTCACCTGAGCCACCGCGGTATTTACCGCTCGGGCTATCCAGTAAATAGTACGCACATTCATAAGAACTGATTTTATCCAGGTCACTCGCCCCGCGGACCTCGAATGCCTTAATTACCGGTAAGCCAATTTCCTGACAAAAGGCTGGCGATTCATCCCCATGTAATTGCACATAATCCAAGCCGACATCTTGAGCGATTTCCCGAATCACCTCGATATCTTCATTCACAAAAACACCAACTTTCTTCACATTGGACGGAACAAATTGTGCCAGATTTGCTGCCTGTTCTTTCGTCACTCGTCGTTTACTTTTGGCAAAAACAAATCCGATAAAATCTGCACCTGCTTCTGCCGCAGTTTGAATTGCCTGTTTATTTTGTAACCCGCAAATTTTTACTTGAACCATATTTATTCTCCTAACGGTACTCGTAAACTATCGAATGTTTCTTTTAAATCGACAGAACGCATCATCGTTTCACCAACTAAAATTCCTCTTGCGCCAACTTTTTGCACCCGTTCCACGTCTGATTTTTCCTTCATACCACTTTCACTAATTAATAGCGTCTTCGTTGTATCGATTTTTTCTGCCAGTCTCTCCGTTGTAGCAAGATCGACTTCAAATGTTTTCAAATCACGGTTATTAATCCCGATAATTTGAGCACCGATTCTTTGAGCAACTGCTAATTCTGCTTCGTTGTGTACTTCGAATAATATTTCCAGTCCTTTTTCACTTGCATATTGATATAATTCCGCTAGTCTTTGTTCAGGAAGTGCCGCTGCAATTAATAAGATTAAATTTGCACCTGCATCATACGCACGATCAATTTGGATTTCATCAATAATGAAGTCCTTATTTAATACCGGAATGTCAACCACTTCTCTAACTTCTTGCATATCTTCCATTGTTCCTTGAAAAAAAGGTGTATCGGTTAACACCGAAATTGCACCTGCTCCACACGTTTCATAGATACGTCCTTGCGCACTAGGTTCGACCCCATCATTGATTAACCCTTTAGACGGAGAAGCTCGTTTCATTTCTGCTATAATACTCATTTTGTCTGCGTTCATAAAGCTATCATATAAGGAAACATTCACTCGTTTTGCTTGGATTTCTCCAGGCTGATAGCTTTCTTTTAAATCTGCTACTTCCTTTTGCTTTTCTGCTAAAATCTTATCTAAAATAGTCATATTACACCTCTTGTTTCATCTTATTGCTTATGGTAATAAGATTTTCCAATTTGGCTAAGGCCGCACCTGAATCAATCGACTCTCGTGCTAATTCTACCCCTTCTTGCACCGTACCTGCCTTACCATTAGCGAAAATACCTAACCCTGCGTTTAATAAAACAGTGTCTCGATGTGGTCCTTTATTTCCTTCTAATACACTGCGTAAAATCTCGGCATTTTCTTTCGCATCGCCACCTCTGATTAAATCATTTTCTACCATTGGCAAGTTCACTTCTTCTGGTTTAAGGGTGAATTTCATGATTTCTCCTCGATCTAATAATACCAAATGATTCTCACCTGCTAAAGATGCTTCATCCATATAACCAGCACCATTGATAACCAATGCTCGCCTGCGACCTAATTTATGCAGAACAGCTGCCATTTTTTCTAATGAATCACGACGATAAGTCCCCATCAATTGCGATGTTAGTTTTACAGGGTTCGTTAATGGCCCAATGACATTAAAAATGGTCGGCACGCCTAATTCTCTTCTCACTTTCATCGCACGCTTCATTGCTGGATGTACATTCGGTGCAAATAAGAAAGCAATACCGTTTTGTTTTAAGATCTCATATGTTTCTGGTCTTGTAAATTCTAATGGTACACCGAGATGCTCTAAAACATCTGCACTTCCTGTTTTACTAGAAATACTACGATTCCCATGTTTGGCAACGGTAATACCTGCACCTGCAATAACAAAAGCAGACGTTGTACTGATATTAAAACTTTGAGAACCATCGCCTCCTGTACCACAGTTATCCATTGCCTCTGTCAGGTCATCGGGCAATGCAAGTGGAGAAATCTCTAACAAAACGTTGACTAATCCAGTAATTTCATCAACTGTTTCTCCTTTTGTCTTCAAAGCTGATAAAAAGGCACCAATCGCTATATCACTTGTTTCTTCTGAAAAAATATACCTAGCTGCTTCTTCCATTTCCATTAATGTCAAATCTTCTTTTTCCATCACTTTTTTTAAAAATGTTTTCATGCTTGTTGCCCCTTTCTAATCGACTCAAAAAAATTGTTTAGTAATTGCTTTCCTTTTCCTGTTCCAATGGATTCTGGGTGAAACTGCAAACCATAAACAGGTAAATAGGTATGTTTGACCGCCATGATTTCCTGATCATCCATTGCCGTTGCCGTTATTAACAGCTGGTCAGGAAGTGTATCTTTTTCAATAACAAGAGAGTGATAACGCATCACCTCTAATGGTTGTTCCAAATAATTAAAGATTTCATCGTTTTGATGACGAATCATCGAGGTTTTACCATGTTTAATCTGTCCAGCATGTGTGACAGTTGCTCCATACGCGGCACCTATTGCCTGATGCCCTAGACAAATACCTAAAATCGGAAACTCACTTGATAAACTTTTGACTATATCGATACAAATCCCAGCTTGTTCTGGAATTCCAGGTCCAGGTGATAAAATAATCGCTTCCGGCTTTAATTGTCTGATTTCATCAATGGTTATTTTGTCATTGCGGACGACTTTCACTTCTTTGCCAAGCTCTGACATATATTGAAACAAGTTGTAGGTGAAAGAATCATAGTTATCAATTAATAAAATCATTTTTTACTAACCTCCAATAGCGATTTTGCCTTATTTAATGTCTCCTGGTATTCTGATTGTGGATCAGAATCATAAACGATCCCCGCTCCTGCTTGCACATAAGCTTGGCTTCCTTTAATGACCATCGTACGGATCGCTAACGCTAAATCGAGATCACCATTCATATTGATGTAACCGACAGCCCCTGCGTAGACGCCTCGCTTTTTGTCTTCGAGATCATTAATAATTTGCATCGCCCGAATTTTCGGTGCTCCTGAAACCGTTCCTGCCGGCAGGGTCGATACTAGGGCATCTAATCCAGTGTAATCTTGTGTTAATTCACCATGCACTTCAGAGACAATGTGCATAACATGTTGATAACGTTCAATCACCATGTATTTCGGAATGGTGATCGAACCAATTTCACAAACGCGACCAAGATCATTTCGGCTTAAATCTACTAGCATTTTGTGTTCTGCTAATTCCTTATCATCTGCTAATAATTCTGTTGCTAATTGCTGATCTTCTGCTTTTGTTTTCCCTCTTGGTCTTGTACCTGCAATCGGGTTTGTCACAACATTTCGTCCGGTTGTTTTAATTAAACTCTCTGGTGAGGCGCCAAGCACAATATAATCATCAAAATCGATAAAATACATATAAGGTGATGGATTCGCTACCCTCAACCTACGATAAAAGGTAAACGGGTCAGCATCGAAGCTTGCTTTCATCCGTTGTGATAAGACCACTTGGAATATATCGCCGTCTTTAATATGTTGTTTAGCTGTTTCGACCATGTTTAGGAATGTTTCTTTTTCAATTGATGGTTCGAAACTAACGAGTAACTCTTCATCAGGTATTGTCGGCTCTGGTGTTAAGATTTGATCTTGTAGCTGAGCTAAGTTGGCCTCTAATTGGTCATCATCTCTTGAACCATCTAAATTGACTGTCATGATGGTAACTTTTTGTTTGATATGATCAAAAACGATAACATCCTGGTAAAACATCATGTGAACATCTGGCATATCCATTTCGTCATCTAACAGTTCACCAATGTATTCATATTGTCGAATCGCATCATAACTGATATATCCAATTGCTCCACTGTAAAAGGCGTATGATAATGGTAATTCTTCATTTGGAATATGTGCTTTAACAACTTCTAATGGCTTTTGCTGGAGCGTTTCAGTTGTTCCAGCAGTATAGTTCGTAACAGTTATGTTGGTTCCCGATCCAATAATTTCTTTGTAAGGATTGAGTCCGATAAAAGAAAATCTCCCCTTTTCATCGTGACTGCCAGAGCTCTCCAGTAAAAATTTCTTCTTACCTTTGACTCTGTTAAATATTGAAATCGGTGTGATCGTATCTCCATTTAGTTCCGTGCTTTTATAGTTAACCATTTTGTTTCGACTCCTTTTTTTGAAAGTTGATGATCCGAATATAAAAAAACCGTCCTTATACAAACTTTACAAGTCTGCATAAGGACGGTTTGGTTACCGCGGTGCCACCTTTTGTTGAGGGCTACTTTCTAGCCTTCCGCTCATTTATCCATTAACGGGGATCAACCGTTGCCTTATACTATCATTTCCAAGGCACTCTCAAAGGTCCATTCCAATTTCCGTGTATACCGGATTCTCAGCATCTCCAGCTCTCTGTCATACAGCGGGGAAATTGTACTCTTCCTTTTCCTCGATTTTTCTTTTATATTTTATTGGACACTTTTGTGGTTTTACTGGACACTTTTTTCATTTATTGGACACTTTCGGGTGTTTTCTGGACACTTTAACTCAATTACTGGACACTTTTCGTGATTTGCTGGACACTTTACTTTTCCAACAATACAAAAAGGGCTTCCACATCCGAAAAGGACGAGGAAACCCGTGGTACCACCTTTATTAGCTGCACATTCATACAGCTCACTTATCACGTCTGATCAACGCTACCCTTTTGCAACGAGTGGGTATCTCGCCAAAGCCTACTAGATGATCGTTCGGTTTGGGGCTCAGAAGTCCATTCACTTATCTTGCACACTGATTCGCACCTACCATCAGCTCTCTTTAGTGCTTGAGTATAAGCTACTTCTCTTCGTCAATGCCATCACGTTTTTAAATGTTGTTACTATCATAGTACGCTCTTAATATTTTGTCAACAACTTTCTTTTTAGTTTTCGGAAAATTTACACAATATTAAAACTCGATTATCTCTTCCTCTATTTTCTCACCAAGATGCCGACCAGGTTGATCAAGTTTTACTAGAATTCGTTCATCTTCTTGGAGTGCGATGGCTGGTTTTTCCTTGTGTTCAGGAGTTAATACATGAACACTGTCTGCTTCTTGAAGAGTCACTGAAATCTCGGTATCGCCAACTTTTGCAACCACTCGCATAAGGGGACGCTTTTCTATTTTTACTCGACCAATGGCAATTTTTCGCATTTCCTCTTTTTCATTATATACCGTGATGACATCACCCGGTTTCAGTTCCGCTAAATAAGCTGTCTTTTCATCCTCTTTAAGTACATAATGATGAATGGCTCCACTATTGATGCGAAATGGTCTGGCTGGATATGTATCGGTTGTCCGATTTTCCGCTAATACTAAAAAGTAGCCATGCCCTGTATTTCCCAACAAAATTCCTTCAGTCGGGGCAAGATGATCCACTAAATCTAGACAGACCCGTGATCCTTCTCCTATACTCTCTATCCGGACTACCTCTGCTTCTTGCAGGTTATTTACCAATTTTTATCCTCCATTCATAATTTTGTGCGTTTTTCCACAGAAATTACATAGTTATTATACCGATTATCATATACAATATAGATTGGATTTACAAATTAGGAGGGATAACAGATGAGAAAATTATTAGTAGTGTTATTTCTTCTATTAATCGCATGCTTCGGTGTGATTGGATTTTCTACTAACGAACAGTCTATAAATGATGATGTAATTGAAATGGAGCAAGATCAATAGAAGAAATATACAGTAAGACTTTGATCAGTGTATCGATAAAAAGCTGTTGACGAAGTGTAGTCAACAGCCTTTTATCTATTATTTCCTTTTCAAATCTACTAGATCATCGACTTTTACTGCTTGCCCTGTTGCTAACGATTTATTTCCAGCAATGCCAGTTAAAATCGAAATGGCACCATCAATATGTGATGCAGCACGGTTAAATTCATCCTCTTTTGGTACCCCAAATAAATCATTTAATAATTCTGGGTCACCCCCGCCATGGCCACCTTCTTTTTCTTCCACTTCTACTTCATATGGTTCACCAAACATCGGTAATACGCGGATTGATTTACCGCTAAGTTTTCCCTCATCACTCTTATTACCACCTGAATTAATATAAGATTGTTCACGCACCTGTACTTCAATTCGTCCTTCTGTACCATTAAAGGCAATCTGGAAGCCTTCCCACGGTAAGTATGCATTTAAGGAATAAGTTAGAATCGCTTTGTTTTTGTACGTCACATTTACACCTAATGTGTCTTCAATGTTAATTCCATCACCAAACACACTTTGATCACGGTGATATCCGTCTTCTTTTTCAGCATCTAAATACATCGATTTCAAATGTTCATTAGATTCTAAGTCAATTGCAAAAGGATCATTTTTTGCATACTCACTTCCATGTGCTCGTTCATAGAATTTCGTCACGCCTCGTTCTTCGGCATTTTCTTTTCCGTAAAAACGAAGTCCGCCTGTTGCATAAACTACATCTGGTGCTGTGTTGAGCCAGAAGTTAACCAGGTCAAAGTGGTGTGTCGATTTGTGAACGAGTAAACCACCACTGTTACGTTTATCACGATGCCAACGACGGAAATAATCTGCTCCATGCTGTGTATCCAATGCCCACTCAAAATGAACAGAATTAACCTGACCAATTACATCATCGCGAATTAACTCACGGATCTTCGTATTATGTGGTGCATAACGATAATTGAATGTAACACGAACATTTTGACCTGTGCGTTCAATTGCATCAATAATTGCTTGTGTTTTCTCTTCATCGACTGTCATCGGTTTTTCCGTAATCGCATCACAGCCTAATTCCATTGCACGGATTATATATCGATGATGCGTTCTATCCATTGAGGTAACAATGACAATGTCTGGCTTTTCCGTTGCAATCATTTCATCAAATTGATCAGCTGTATACGTATTAATTTCTGAAACTCCATATTTGTCTTTTAATAGTTTGTTGGCATAGTCTAATCGTGTTTGATTGGTATCACAAAAAGCTACTAATTCACATGTTTCCTGAAAATCACGCACCATTGCTCCATAGAAAAACTCTGCACGGCCACCGGTTCCAACTAAAACATATTTTTTCTTCACTTCGCACACTCCCAATGTTATTTTTGTAATCGCTTGCAGTTTTATAATAACAACGTTGTTAAAATTATAAGATATTTACCCTGAAATAGCAACTCTTAATCTGTGGTTTTTTTTAATTGTTTTTGATTTGATTTGTTTTTGTCCAAAATTGTTAGAAAAGCGAAACGATGATAACTTTTCGTAGGGCTCTTTCGAGAAGTATCTTAGTTTTTGGTGGCTTGGAGCAAGACATCTTCATTTAACACGGTCATTGTGCTAATTTTATACTTTCTTAGCAACAAAAAACTCCCCCGTATTAAAACGAGAGAGTTTCTAATTACTTTACTAGTCTAATATAGTGACGTCGACAGTGCGGACGCCCCAGTCGTAGGCTTCGTCTTTCGTTGGAACATGAATATCGATTTTGTTCCCTTTGATTGCTCCACCAGTATCTCCAGCAATTGCTTCTCCATAACCTTCTACATGTACTCTACTTCCAAGTGGAATAACGTTAGGATCTACTGCAATTACTTTCATGTTAGGATTTTCTATTAAATCAATCCCTGTAGAAGTAACACCTGAACAACCATCACATTCTGCTGTATATGCAGTTGCTGTTACTGAGATAGTTTCACCAGTTTGGTCGTTAGAAGATTCTTCCTTTGCTGTATTCGCTTGTTTTTCGACCTTTGGCTCTGTAGCTTCTGGCGTTTCTTCTGTCTGATTTACTTCCTTCGTTTCCTCATCCTGATGTTCTTCAGACTGTTCTTTGTTTACATCCTTGATGATTAATTCTTCATCAATAATAATTAAATCTGTTTCGAGGTTATTCCATTCTTTTAAATCGCTAACCGTTACGTCATACTCATGAGCGATTTCGCTTAATGAATCACCTCTTTCGACAGTGTAATTAATTTCTCTATCTATCTCTAAAATTTGTTTTGGAAGAATTAAGTCTGAATCTAGCTCGTTAATCTCCTTTAGATCTGCAACTGTTGTGTTATGTTCTTGTGCAATGTCCCACAAACTATCCCCTTTTTCTACCTCGTATTCTGCTGCCGAAATTGGTAGCACAAAAAAGAAGCTAGTTGTAACAAAACCTACTGACACTAAAAACCTTCGCATCATAGTTGCCTCCTTTCAATGTTGACAAGCACCAATATAACACATCGAAATACCCTTTGTGGTTACAGTGAATTTAAGAGTCTGTAACAAAAATTACGATGTTACATATGCTTGTCACATTTGTCATTATGGGGCAACAATGGCATGTTTTATACGTCAATTCGTAATATTTTTCTATCTTTATACTATTTTTTTAATCTATCATTATGCGATTATACGAAAATAACTAGTTTGATCAGGAACAAGTTCGTCCCGTTTCAAAAGATCGTCAGCAATCAATTCTGTCATGTCTATTGGGATATCTTTCACCACTTCTTTATTTTTAAACATATAATAATCTCCGCCACCACTGGCACGATAATTGTTCATAACGACTTGAAATTCCTGATTTAAATCAATTGGCTCACCTTGATAATCCAACCTTATCACTCGTTCACCAATTGGATTTGACAGCTTCACTTCGTAGTAAATACCTTGCCACATATCATAATTATAAGGTTGTGGTTTTGGGTTCAAATAAGCTGGATTAATCTCTATTTGATTATTTTCCACCTGAAAGAAACTAGCGGATTTTTCTAATGCGTCTTTAATATCTTGTCCTGTTAATTTCAGTACTTTTAATGTATTGGGATAAATATAATTCGATACAATATCTCTCATTGTTATTTGCTGTGGAAATCCTGGTGACAGATCATGAAATAATGCGGTACACGAAATACCTGCTTCCGCTACATTCATCTGCAATTGATTAATATAGTTAATAAAAGGATGACCATGTAATCGTACTTTCATTGGATCGCTTATTTCCATATCACCCTTTACCGTAGTAATGGTTTGATCTAAGAAAGCTTGAACTTGTCTTTCCTCTTCCCGTATACTATATTCCACTTGGCGATCTACTTCTGTCTGTTCATCTACATGATGCAGAGTAGATGTAATCGATTGGATCGTTTGATCGAATTCTAGCTTTATTTCTGCGATCGCTTGACCATTATTACCAGGTTGAACAACTGTTACTCCATTAATCTTCTCTGTTAAATAACGATGTTGATGACCTGTAATACAGATATCTATTCCTTCTACTTCCTGACAAATTTGATAACCTTGATTTTCTCCTGTGAGGTCTTCTGTCGGTTCACCTGTTTGAGGATCACGTTCTAATCCCCCGTGATAACTGACGACCATCACATCTGGTACTTCTGTTTCACGAATTTTTGCTACCCATTTTTTTGCAGTCTTACAAGCATCGTCAAAAGTAAGGTTTTTAATATGATTGGGATCCTCCCAATTTGGTATGTAATGTGTGGTTAATCCTAATATAGCAATACGTATTCCCGCAATTTCCTTGATGATATAAGGCTTACCTAAAAAAGGTTGATTCGTACTATTATCTACTATATTAGCGGAGAGCCAAGGGAAATCAGAAGCTTCGACAGCTTCTTGTAAATATGGCAATCCATAATTAAATTCATGATTACCAATTACCGCTAGATCATAGTTTAATTGGTTGGCAACCTTAATCATCGGACTAGGTTGATCTGCTTGCTTTTTGGCAAAATAATAGGTGAATGGACTTCCTTGAATAAAATCGCCATTATCTATTAAGATTGTATTGTTTTTCTCTCTTATTTTTTTCAAAATCGTAGCTGCTTTTGCTAGACCGAGCTGTTCTTCTTGATTGTTGCGATAATTCGTTGGCATGATATGACCATGCACATCACTTGTTACACAAATCGAAACTGTCTTCATGTTAACTCCTCCTCTAAAACTATTATCTAACATTATAACGATTTATCATAGATTCAGGAAAAACTTTACATGATCTTAACTGATACTTAACACCAGCTTTTCATTTATTTGATATATTAAAAGTGTTAAAATTGAGCAATGCTGCAAAGATTGCTTTCTCACAAAATGATAGCCCCTTTTTCTTTTGGCCGATGAGATATGTCATCGGCTCTTCTTTTTGCATTCAATAGATATATTTACCCTTAACCAAACCAATCACCTCTCCAGATTTAATGATATTTTACACAGTAGATACAAACTGCGTACTAGTGAATTTTTTCCAAAGAGACTGTCCTCCATTCTTTTCATAAGGAGTGCTGAGATACCGCTCCGGCAGAATACTCCGCTTTCCGTGGGCTC
>NZ_WJID01000065.1:0-39984 GCF_010994055.1 Gracilibacillus thailandensis
CAAACATCCTGAAAGGAGGTTAAGTGGGGGTAGTTCAATAATGGTAGGCGTTTCGCTTTTTTAGCCAATCTGTTCATACTTGAGCTATGCAGCATTCATGAAGTTACTAGTTATGACCGACAGTTTTTCGCTAGACTAAAAGGTTATCAAAAGTTACAATGCTGACTTTTTACCTTAAAGTAAAACTTAGCCTTGTTTTTTGTACTAAGGAAAGAAAGCATAAAAATTGGGTGCTTGTCTAGCGCCGAGGGCCCAGAAACTAGGCGACTTCACGAATCGCCCTACGATAAGTCATCATCGGTTCGTAAACTCACCGTGATTCCTTTATCTCAGTTGATTCGCTCCAGTCGCTACGTTTCTAAACGGGTGTTCAGCGCTTTTCCTATATTATTTAATTGCCACCCATATTTCATTCGAGGAGTCTGGTTGGCTAGGGTCATCATCTAAATAAACTTCTAAGGGTGGGATGTCTTGTGGCTCATAGCCGTTTGATGGGAACCATTCTCCATAAATTTGTTTCCACGCTTTTGGCATCTCAGTTTGTACCGGTCCATTTACTTCAAATACCACCCATTTTGCTGCAGGAATTACTGTTTCGGAATAAGGGGAAGGTGTTTGGCTGCTTGTCTCTACACCAATCCAATATTCTATTTGTTGGTTAGAGTTGTCATAATCAGTAGTGACCCCTAATAATCCTTTTATTTCTCCATTTATCAACGAAGCCAGCTTTAGGATAGTACCATTTTGCGAAGACTCAGCCCAAAACTGAGGGATGATATTCGCTTGAGGTAAGCCCTCGTTAGAACAAGGAACCTCTTTTTTTACACCAACAACTTTAAATTCTTCTCTTTCCACAATGCGATACTTCATCGATTCTACTCCTTTCAATTGTACCTGAATTTGCAGGCGATTATAGGATTGAAGCCCCGTCAGTCCCTTTCGTGCTTCTCTTGGTGAGATACCATGCTGCTTGCGAAAGGCTTTTGAGAAAGCTTCAGGAGTGTCGTAGCCATATTTAAGGGCAAGGTCGATAATTTTGAAATCTGTACTCATTAATTCCTGTGCCGATAAAGTTAACCGCCGTCTGCGCAGATATTCTCCAACGGTAACCTCGGTAAGAATAAGAAATATTCTTTGAAAATGATAGGGAGAAAGGTGTGCTTGGTTTGCAATATCCTGAATCGTAATGTTATCCAGTAAATGTTCCTCCATATAGTCTATTGCCTTTTGTAATGATTCGACCATTGCCATATCGCTCAACTCCTTGGTTATTATATTAAAGGTTTCTACTGACAAAAACCTGTCATTTTGTGCTTTTATAGGACCGGTTCGATGTTGTGGTTCGACTAGCATAAATACTCTAATTATGCTTTTCTTGGTGAGGAGTGGGAGGTTATCATCTCACTTTATATCATTCATTATATTAAAATAAAGCTATTAGTAAATGATTTACGGAAAAAAATGGGGAAATTCACCATTATTTATTTACTACCGTTTTTACATTAACATTATTATTTGATAGAGTAACCTTTCAGCATATGGAAGCTATATGGCAAACTCCCGTTGCTTATGAGAAATTTCCAGAGACAGCTGAACGAATGAATCAGTATGATAAAATCGTTTTTTCTAATACATTAGATCAGGTAACCTGGAAAAATACCACCTTGATTAATGGAGATGAATTAGAAAAACAGCTGAGACATCTTAAGCAACAAAATGGAAGGAATATGTTAGTGTTGGCTAGCTCAGATTTGGTGTCAGCTTTAAGCGAGTGTGGACTTGTTAGACCATTTGATCGTTAATCCTGTTGCATTAGCAGATGATAAGCGGTTATGGAGCGGATTAAACGATACCATAACATTACAGTTCCTAAATAGTAAAGTGTTCCAGTCAGGTAATGTGTGGTTACGCTATCATAAGTGAAAAAACGAATGTTTTTGTATATTGATTGAGAATAATTCGTGATTTGCAGAATAAATATTAAAAAACATCTTGAAAACAAATGATAACATGTTACAATGTAGAAATAATAATTTAATAATATTCACTCATATAATCGTAGGGATACGGCCTACAAGTTTCTACCAGATTACCGTAAATGATCTGACTATGAGTGAGCAATGGACGTTATAGTAATTCATATTTTTACCAATAACGAACAATACCCAAAGATCATTGCTCATCTCATATGGTGAGTATCGATCTTTGGGTTTTTTATTGGTTTATTTTTTAAAAAGGGGTGGCGATCATGGAAAAACTACAACAGAAAATAATCGAAGAAGGAATAGCACTTTCAGATACCGTGTTAAAAGTGGATAAATTTCTTAATCATCAAATAGATCCACAATTAATGCATGAGATTGGCAAAGAATTTGTGAAACGATTTGAAAATAAAAAGATTACCAAAATCGTTACACTAGAATCTTCTGGTATTGCCCCTGCCGTCATGGCAGGTTTAATCTTAGATGTTCCTGTTGTTTTTGCTCGTAAGAAAAAATCTTTAACATTAAAGGATGGATTACTCACTTCTACGGTGTATTCCTATACCAAACAAGAAACAAATGAAATTTCGATTGCAGAAAAATTTCTTAGCGAGGACGATCATGTATTAATCATTGATGATTTTCTTGCCAATGGACAAGCAGCATTAGCTCTAATCGACATTGTAGAAAAAACGAATGCACATGTAACAGGTGTTGGCATAGTTATTGAAAAGGCATTTCAAGATGGCGGCGACATTTTACGCAGCAAAGGTTATCAGATTGAGTCGTTAGCTCGGATAAAATCTTTAGAAAATGAAACAATTGAATTTATCAGCGAGAAGGAGTATGCACAATGAACTTAACAAAAGGAAAAATGGCATCTTTAGGTTTACAGCATGTGTTAGCGATGTATGCGGGCGCAGTGATTGTTCCCTTGATTGTCGGAGCTAGTATTGGCCTTACAAATGAACAGCTCACGTACTTGATTTCGATTGATATATTAATGTGTGGGGTAGCAAGTATCTTGCAGGTTTGGAAGAATAGATTCACAGGTATTGGCTTACCTGTTGTGTTAGGCTGTACCTTCACAGCAGTTGGTCCGATCATTGCGATTGGAAATAATTATGGTATCACATCCGTTTATGGATCCATTCTCGTATCCGGTCTGATCGTCGTATTAATTGCAAAATTCTTTAGTAAACTGATTAAGTTCTTTCCACCAGTTGTTACCGGATCAGTTGTTACGATAATTGGGATTACGTTAATTCCAGTAGCCATGAATGATTTAGCAGGAGGGGAAGGAAGTGCTGACTTTGGCAGCTTCACCAATCTAGCATTAGGTTTTGGAACACTAATAGTGATCTTAATAATCTTCCGTTTCGGGAAGGGGTTTGTTCAAGCAATTGCCATATTACTTGGAATTTTATTAGGAACAGTTACAGCATTTTTTATGGGAATGGTCGATTTAAGTCCAGTAGCGGAGAGTACATGGCTGCATTTGCCGACGCCATTTCATTTTGGAACACCTGAATTTCATTTAACACCTATTTTGACGATGACACTCGTGGCAATTGTCAGTCTTGTAGAATCAACAGGAGTATATTTTGCACTAGGAGATATTTGTGATAAAAAGCTAGAAGATAAAGATTTGGAGAGAGGTTATCGTGCAGAAGGGGTAGCGATTATCTTTGGTGGTTTATTCAACTCTTTTCCGTATACAACTTTCTCGCAAAATGTTGGGTTAATTCAATTATCTGGAGTCCGAACTAATAATGTGATTTATACAGCCGGTGTGATGTTGATTTTACTTGGTCTTGTACCAAAAATTGGAGCTTTAACGTTGGTTATTCCAAATGCGGTACTAGGTGGAGCAATGGTGGCGATGTTTGGTATGGTCATTGCTTACGGAATTAAGATGTTAACTAATGTTGATTTCTCATCACAAGAAAATTTATTGATTGTTGCATGCTCAGTAGGAATGGGGCTTGGAGTAACGGTTGTTCCAGAGATTTTTGCGGGACTACCTGAAAGTCTTAAAATCCTAACAGAAAGTGGCATTGTAATCGGAAGCTTAACCGCAATTTGTTTAAATGTTATTTTTAATTTTAGAAAGAAAGATCAATCGAACATGACAGATTCAGAAAAAGCAGCGTAATGAAAAGCCAGCATACAAGAAATGGTATGCTGGCTTTTGATACATTTATCACTGTGCTAATCATCTGTAGTTTCCCACTCTAACTATTACTAAGAAATAACTTTCCCAGGTGAAGGGGAAGTGGGATGTGGTGGGACGAAATTTTGGGATATATAATGATGAATGGTTTGGGCAACTGTCTTGTTTTGCGTCTTGAGCCCTTGATTACCAAATAACACATTAAACTCCAAAATGTAATATTTGCCTTCACTTACTAGTATATCAAACCCTGCGTGATTTATATTTAATAGTTTGGCAATCTTTAAGACTAAGTCCAGTGCATCCCCAGGTATCAATTGATGACTAACTTCTCCACCTTTTGCGACATTGTGTAGAAATTCTCCTTCTTGTCCAATCCGCCAATAAGCATCATAAATTTGATCACCGACGATGCAAACACGCAAATCCTTCCCAGCGTTTGGCAAATATTCCTGAACATAGAGTACGTCATTATTACGGGCATAATCGATAAATTGTCTATCATTTTCAATTAGGAAAACACCTTTACCCATTGAATTTTTTGCTTCTTTAACAACAAAAGGGAAGGGAAAAGTCTCTAATACATTTGCGATATTACCATCTGTGCTTGCCAAAATTTCGGTGTAAGGCACATATTCTTTTGCAACTGCCCATAAGGCACGTGTCATTTCAATTTTATTAGCACCAATCTGCACCGTTTCAATACTAGGGAAAATTTGCTTTTTTAACCCATAAACGAGAGTAGGTACTTGCCAGTTTTGAGGAAACAGAATCAGATCTGCTTCTTTAATAATATCGATCTCATTAAACATATGCTCCGGCTTGATATAGCGAACTCCCGCTATACCAATCGTTCGGAATGCGTTAAAGGAAATTAGTTTCATTTTTCATTTCTCCATATTTAGTTTTTCAATATAATATTAGCATGGTTTTTGAGAAAAGCTAGACTTTTTTTAGCTGATTCAATATTTTAGCATCGAAAGACTAAAATCGTTATCATGAGGATAAGAACTCTACTATTTTTGGAGGAGTGAAATGATGCTAGTAAAAGGTCTACGTTTTTCGTTGCTTATTATGTTTTTTGTTACGGCTTGTAATGGGGATGATCAACCAAATTCAATGGAAGAGCAGCCAGGAAGCTCCGCTGAATTAGAGAACAAAAAGGAATTAGACAGTTCAGATGAACAGGAAATCATTGCAGAAAACCTCGATGTTCCGTGGGCCATTGAAAAAGTAGATGATACTTTTTATCTGACAGAAAGACCAGGAAATATTGTGAAGATAGAAAATGGGCAAGTAGAAAGGCAAAATGTAGAGCTTGAAAAAGAGCTTGCAACTGCTGCAGAAGCAGGACTGTTAGGATTTGTACTAGGTCAGGATTTCTCTGAATCTCATTTGGCTTATGCTTACTACACGTATGAGGATGAACATGGGCAATTTAATAGAATTGTGACTCTCCAATTTAACGGTGAAACTTGGAAGGAGGAAGAGGTATTGCTAGATCAAATTCCAAGTGGTGCCTACCATCATGGCGGAAGGTTAAAAATGGGTCCTGATGATAAACTTTATGCCACAGCCGGAGATGCATCTGACCCTGAAATCGCACAGGAACTGGAATCGTTAGGTGGAAAAATTTTAAGAATGAACATAGATGGTTCGATACCTGAAGATAACCCGTTTGAAGATTCTTATGTTTATAGCTATGGGCATCGTAATCCTCAAGGCTTAACATGGGCGGATGATGGCACCTTATATGCAAGTGAACATGGCAACAGTGCGAATGATGAAGTCAATCAAATAGAAGCTGGCGAGAACTATGGTTGGCCGATTATTGAAGGTGAACAAGAGCAAGAAGGGATGATCACACCATTATTTACCTCAGGTGCAGATACAACCTGGGCTCCGTCTGGTATTGATTATTACAATGAGAGATTATATGTAGCAGCATTGCGCGGAACAGCAGTACTCGAATTTAACCTTGATACAGAAGAATATAGTGAAGTAATTTCCGGTCTTGGTAGAGTAAGAGATGTACTCATTGATGAGGAAAACGTATATGTGATTACAAATAATACTGATGGGCGTGGTAACCCGGAAGAAGCGGATGATATATTATATAAAGTTCCACTTGAGAATTTGAATTAAAAAAGAGAGAAGCGAGCATTTCTCCTCATGAGCATTACCCATTTATCCCGGGAGGAGTAGTGTCTCTTCCTTGGAAAAGTTCATCTCTTCCGGGGAAAAGTGCACCGCTTCCGAGGATATAGTCGATTATCCCCGGAAGAGATGACATTATCCCGGGAGGAGAAGAAATTATCCTCGGAGGAGGGAAGTCTCTTCCGTGGAAAAGTGCCCGGCTTCCATGGAAATAGTCCATTATCTAAAGAATAATTGACTTGAGGACAAAGGTTAAATTAGTATAAAATGGTAATTGATCAAATGGTTTATTTTTAGGGGGATTTAGAAGTGATTGCTAACATGTATAAACGGAGAGAAAGATTAGCGATAATTTTTTTGGGTATCATAACGTTGATTTTTGCTGGCTTCTTAATTGTTGAAACACCATCAAATACTGATGAGTGGTTGGAAGCAGGGTCAATGCTTATACCTTTTATCTTCTTAATTGTTATTGCTTTCATGAGTAGAGATAAATATCAAAAAGTTAAAGATGTAGATATTCCTTTATCTGAACGAACGTTAGAAGATATTGACCATGTAGTGTTAAAAAAAGATGCAACGTTTATTACGCAACTACTTGTGTTTGAGCAAACAGGTAGTTTTTTAGGAACATATAAATTCACATCCTTGGCATGGTGGCAATATCCGATTGCTATATTAATGAGTTCCCTTTTTTCTTTTCTACCTTATAGCGTAAGTTATTTTTCTAATCAAGATAAAAAATTGTTTACCTTTAAGAGAAAAGGATTTAAAAAGACAATGTTAGATGTGTATGACGACGAAGATCGCTTTATTGGTCAATATGAACAAGAAGAGTTTAAAAGTATATTGCAGATTAAAGGGAGAATATTGGATCGGGAAGGTCAAATGATCCTTCCAGTAAAAGCGAGTGGGGGAAATGGTGATTTTGATATTCGTGATCAGGATGGACGTCGCTGGGCTTATTTCTATAATGGCAGATTTCCGCATGAGTACACAGAAGTTTTTAAAGAAATAGATAACGATATGGTGGAAATCTCCAATCGAATTTCTCGTGAACAAAAGATATTGTTGCTGGCGATGATCGGATATATGTTTTTGAATCGGAGTAAATAATAGATAGGGAAGACAATCTATGCATGCCATTCAAGACACCCACATGACAAGCTTGTTTGCAACGGAGGATACACTGACGCTCTATCGTCCATTTATTTGTCTATTCTTTGGATTTTCCTCTTCAAAATGATCAACCATATAGCTAGGATAAAAATGATAGAGGAAATGATGGATATTGGTAAAGTATCATCTTCTATAGTGTTTTTAACGATTGCTAAACTAAAAAATAATAACACTACCAAAACCGTTAAACATCGATAGATTATATTGCTGTAGATAATATCAACTCCACTATTTAACAGTATAGTATTAAAATAACATATAATAACTAACTTATCTACAGTGGTTTTTACTATGAAAAGTACAAGTCGATCAAACAATAGTAGATGGTCATGAACCAATTGCTAGTTCATGACCATCTGCAGTCCCTTGTTTAATCCTCTTCTTCGTTATCATTTTCATTCGATTCCTTGCTTTCATCTTTGTTATTCGGCTCTTCATCAGAATCGGGTTGCTCTGTTTGATTAGAATCAGGTTCATCTTTAGGATCTTTCTTATTTTCTTCCTTCTTATCTTTTTGCTCTGATTTGCTGTTGGTATCCTTATCTGGTTTTTCTTCTTTTTTATCACGATCGGAAGCATTCTTGTCATTAGATTCCTGTTTTTCTTTTTTCTGATTGCCTTCATTTTCAGCCTTTTCTTTTTTCTCTTTTTCCTTCTCTTGCTCTTTCTTCTTTTCTACCTGTTCCTTCTCCTTTTCCTGATCTTTTTCTTCCTGCTGTTTCGCATTCTCGTTTGTTGTCTGCTTTTGTACTGGTATATATTCCGTTGGTATTGTCGTACCCTTCACAAATAACTCTGTTACGATACTGCTGGAAGGTGTGTGATGAGAGGCAACTTTGCCATTGCGCATATCAATCTGTACTTCTTCGACGCTTGCTGGTTTTGTGAAGTCTGCGGTTTCAATATTTTGAGAAGCATGGGACATAATTTCCTTAAATAATAATCTGGAAATCCGTGCATCTTCTTGGTTGACGAATTGTTCGGTAGAAGTGGTCTCATAGCCGGTCCAAACAGCTGCAGTATATTCTGTTGTATAGCCTACAAACCAAGAATCGGTAGAACCATTGGTAATACCTTCTGGAGGGTTTGTTGTTCCTGTTTTACCAGCCATTGGCAAACCATCAATTTTGGCAAGTGTACCGGTACCCTCTTCGACCACATCTTTTAACATATCTGTAATCATATAGGCAGTGTAGTCATTCATCGCCTTTATACCTTCTGATTGTAGTTGTTGTACTTCACCTGTTGGATATTCTACTTTCGTAACCGCATAAGGCTCGTGATATTGTCCATTATTTCCAAAGGCAGCATAGGTACCAGCCATATCTAATGGGGAAACACCATCTTCATCACCGAATCCGCCAATAGCATAAGAAGGGTAAGCATGTTCCAAGTTGATACCAAGATTGGCAGCAAACTGTTTTGCTTGCTCCTCTTCTAATTCTAAAAATGTTTTGATTGCCGGAATATTATAGGATTTTACCAATGCCTCTCTCATCGATACCATGCCATGGAATCTGCCATCATAATTTTTGAATTCTTTACCATCTATTTCAAGTTTTTCATCTTTGATCTGTTGATAGGTAGACCATTTGTTGTATTCAATCGCCGGTCCATAGTCTAAAATCGGCTTTATCGTTGAACCGGGTTGACGTTTTATATCTGTGGCAAAATTGAATCCGCGTTGTACCTCGTTACTTTCAGGGTCACGATTTCCGCCGATTGCTCGAATGGCACCCGTTTTAGTATCCATTAATACAACGCCCGCTTTAAAGGCTTCATCAGGAAAGGGGATCGTATCCGTCCCTGTCATTACTTCGTTAGTATAGGACTGTGTTTCTGTATCAAGTGTCGTATAAATCTCTAATCCGCCATTATAAAGTTGATTTTCCTCAAAACCTTTTGCAAGCAATTCTTCTATGACATAATCAATAAACACTTGATAGGAATTATTTTTTTGTTTTGGTGAGAGCAAACTTTCAACCTCTGTAGTCTTTGCCTCTTCCGCTCTATCTGAAGAGATAAAATTATGTCTTTCCATCGCTGATAATACAAGTTCTCTTCTATTTGCTGCTTCTTCTGGATATTTAAAAGGATTATACCCACTTGGTCGTTGTGGAAGTCCGGCAAGTAATGCAGCTTCTGAAACGGTCAGATCACTGACATCTTTGTTAAAGTACACTTCTGCCGCTGCCCCAAGACCATATGCACCATGACCAAAATAAATGGTATTAAGATACATTTCTAAAATTTGATCCTTTGAATATTTCTTCTCCATTTGTAAAGCAAGGTATGCTTCCTGCACTTTTCTTTTAAATGTTTTTTCCGGAGAAAGGAGCGTATTTTTTACAACTTGTTGTGTGATTGTACTACCACCTTCAGCTCCCCAGCCTTCTTCTAAATTGGCCAACAATGCTCCGCCGATACGTTTTAAATCAACTCCGGAATGCTTTTGGAAGCGAGCATCTTCTATTGCAATAAAAGCATTCTGTACCTCTATCGGAACATTGTCAATACTTACGGGTAAGCGATGTTCAACCCCCGCAATATTAGCAACCTTCTTCCCATCTTTATCATAAATAACAGAAGTAATTGGATTTTGTAATTGATCTTCCGATAATTCCGGAGTATCTTGAACAAGGGCGAAAAGCGAGAGACCTCCGATAATGAACAAAGATAAGAAAATGAGAAAGGTTGCGATGATAAATTTGATGAATCTCCTTTTTTTTCTTCGGGTGGATCTTTTCATTGTTACTTTACTCAAGCTCTCTAACCTTCCTTCTGGTTGAAAAACCATAATTTTAAATCTGTAAACTATATGTAACAGGAACTCGTTTCTATACATGTATATGATAATTATTGGAAAATGAAACCATTAGTAATGTTAATTCGTACATATGTTAAAGAGAAAATTGTATGGGAGCGCTAGGCGCATACCTCTTACTAAGCTTAGTGCTTGTCCCTTTTCAGTATCGCTATTTAACAGGGGTAAAAGAAGAACAGATCAGATGTGAACAGAATCAGTCAGAATACTATAATAGTAAAAGCGTTGCTGAACAGATTCTGCATGCAAATACTCAAGGTAATCCTGTATTTATATTAGCTAACGTGATGGCATATATCATTTACAAATTAAAGCAAAAGTAAATGCATGTAATATCGGAGGAGAATATACATATATGTATGGATAAGTCTAGTACTTTTTGATCTCGGTCTTTGATGATAGAGTAGAAAAGAAGTACTAGATTTTTTTTGCTTTTTTGGAATTAGCTCATGCAAAAAAGTATTATTTAACTTAAAATGCTAGTAATATCAATAGATCAGTATTTTGCAAAAAAATGATATAGCCTGGAATATCAAAGGTTGCTAGGCTTGATGTAGAGATTATGTTTTACACCACAATAATGTATGCGCTTACTTTCGGTGGGCAGGAAGGAGGGGAGCAGAGCGGTGTGCAAGTAATCTCTATTGTGATAACTTTTAAAAGGAGCTGAAGTGAATAGTGCGCGCTAAAAGTCGACTGAAAAAACAATTGATATTGCTGACAATTGGAATCTTGATTTTATCCTCTTTTTCTATTGTACCTACAGCCTTTGCAAACGAAGATTATCAAACCGTATATGCGACGGATTTTGGTGATGCTGAACCGTTAGAATTTGATAATTGGGGCTTCTCTACCTTTGCTGCAACATTGTCCATTAATGAAGAAGATATTGCAGGCAACGATACTAAAAAGCTAGATTTTAGCATAGTCGATCAGTCTGGTGGACGTGTCGCAACAAAGGAATTTGACAATGCAGTTAAGGGTGCAGAAATGAAAGTTAAATTAGATTGGTATCCTGGTAAAAATAACGATAAAGGTGTTCATCCTCACGAAAATGGTGGAGAGCTTCGCATTGAAGATGCAGCAGGAAATACAATATTTACCGTTAATAATACCAATAATGCACCTTTAACTTTTTTTGCTGGTAATCAGAAGCCAGTCGAAACCGAAATTACTAATCCTGAGGCTTGGTATCAGGTAGAAATCATCTTTAACATTATTGACAATGAAATTCTATTTTCCATAGGTGATGAAAGTCATACGGTGTCTTTGAATGATGTTCCATTTGATGGTTCAATTGACAAGTTGAAATTAGTTGGTGTACGAACATCAGGAAATAACCATACTTGGACAACTTACGTAGATAATATAGAATTAAGTCACATTCCGATTGAAGACAATGTAATTACTACAGTTGAAAGGCTTCCATATCAAAGAGTGTATGTGGGAGAGACTACATCCAATATTGATTCTATTGGTCTACCGGAAACAGTGCCAGTAACATTAGCAGATAATTCTACTGTTGAAGTTGCTGTGGAAAACTGGCAAGAGGTAGGACAAGCTTGGGACCCGGATGAATCTGCGGTTTATACGTTTGAAGGGATATTGGCGGAATCCGAAGAAGTAGAAAATACATTTGAACGGACAGCAACTGTTTATGTTTATAATCGATTAGCCCCACCTGACACAAACCGTGATACGGAATGGTTGGATCGTGGTGTTATTGCATTACCGTCAGAGGATGGCATTTTTGTATCATGGCGATTATTGGCTGATGAATACGATCGAGATGTTACCTTTAACGTATTACGTAATGGTGAAAAATTAAATGAAGAACCACTGGAAGTGACGAATTATACAGATGAAGATGGAAAAAAAGGAGATACGTATCAGGTTGAAACGATTGTAGATGGTAATCTAACGGAAACAAATGAAGTCGACAGCTTAGATCAAAACTATTTATCCATCCCGCTTCAAAAACCTGAAGGTGGAACGACAGCAACAGGAGATTACACTTACTCTGCCAATGATGCTAGTGTTGGTGATCTTGATGGTGATGGGGAATATGAAATTATATTAAAATGGCGACCATCCAATGCCATGACAGCACTTGAAGATGTAATTACTGGTCCTACTATATTTGATGCTTACAAACTGGATGGTACCCCATTATGGAGAATGAATATGGGAATGAACTTAACATCAGGACCACAATACCATCAATTTGTTGTGGGAGACATGAATGGTAACGGCAAGTCAGAATTTTTGATCAAAACAGCGGATGCTACAACGGTTTATGGTGTAACAGACGGTGTGTTTGATGAAGATAAAGTGATTAGTGTAATCGGTAACCCAGAGGATGATGGTAGATGGATTAATGAAGGAGGACATGTTGTAACAGGTCCTGAATATGTATCAGTTTTCGATGGTGAAACAGGTGAAGCCATTGATACGATTGATTTTGCGTTTCCGGTTGAAAAAGAAGAAGGAGATCAAGGGGCTTCATGGGGGGATACTTTCTATAATCGTTCTGACCGCTTCTTATCTGGATTAGCTTATGTGAATGGAAAAACACCAAGTGCGATTTATGGTCGAGGTTATTATGAAAGAACGACCTTTGTTTCCTACAGTCTCCAAGATGGTACGCTTGTAGAAGATTGGACATTTGACACAGATGAAGCAGGACGCGGTGAAGGTTTAGGTAACCATAACTTAGCTACAGGCGATGTAGACAATGATGGCTTTGATGAAATCATCGCTGGTTCCTTAACTTTGGATCATGATGGTTCGATTTTATACGCAATGGGTGGCGAAATGGGTCGGGTGAAAGGCTCCCATGGAGATGCCCTACATGTCGGAGCTTTTGATCCTGATCGTGAGGGACTGCATGTATTTGGCGTGCGAGAAGATTCAGAAGTAGCTTCATTAGAGTATCATGATGGCGCAACAGGTGAAACATTAGAAGCGTTCTATGCCTATAAAGATGCAGGTCGAGGAGTAGCGGCAAATATCACATCCAAACCAGGATATGAATATTGGGGTACGGGTGGCGCAACTGTTGAAACTGGTGGTGGTGTGTATAATGTCCAAGGTGATGTAATCGAGGATAGTTTCCGAGATATCGGCCTTCCAGTCAATTTTGTCACCTATTGGGATGGTGATCTATTACATGAATTACTGGATCACACTACGATCACTAAATATGATGAATCCACAGGTGAAGCAAATGTTATCGAAGCATTTGAAGATGTAGTAAGTAATAATGGAACGAAAGCAAATCCAAGTTTGCAAGCAGATATTCTAGGAGATTGGCGAGAAGAAGTGATTTTCCCAACGGAAGATAGCTCTGAATTAAGAATTTTCAGTACAACGATACCTACTGAATATCGTTTGCCAACTCTTATGCATGATTCTGTGTATCGAATGGGGATCGCTTGGCAAAACACAACCTATAATCAACCACCACATATTAGTTATTATTTAGGTGAAGATGTTCGCAATCAAGTGTTGGCAGGTGAACTAGAATTTCCTACTGTAGACTACACACCATCTATAGCAAGCTTAAAACATCAAGTGAACTTGGAAGCAATAGAAGAAAGTGATCAAGTATTGAACAATAAAATACAACAGGTCGAACATCATCTGGAAAAGGGGCGAACCAAGCAAGCCAAAAAACAGCTTCAAGATTTCTTGAAACATTTAAGTCGAAGTGACCTAAGAGATGATGTTAAAGAAAGACTAGTGAATGATGCTGAAACCGTGCTGAAAAACTGGTAATTTCACAACAAAGCCCAGGGAAAACTATTCTCTGGGCTTCTCATTTTCCATTGCCCCTAGTCCTTTATTGCAAAATTGACTTATCAATTCAGCCATTTGTTTCGGTGATTGTGTTTGATCATTCAGTAGCCAATCTTTAATAACATGGATGGCCCCTGACACGATAAAGGTGCTTAAGTAAGAAGCAGCGTCTATGTTAGCAGTATCCGTTTTGTTTATTAAAAAAAGTCTTGCAATATCCATCACTCTTTTTTCAAAGCTTGTCCCTGTATTATTCTCCAATAATGCTTCGAAGATTTCTTTTCGATCTTTGATATATACTAACAACTGCTCCGTCATTTGAATTGACTCTTCTTCCACAATAAAATTAAATGCATTCAAGTATTTATTCATTTCTTCAATAATTTCTTCTTCGATGGAATAAAGTAAATCGTGAACATCGGTGAAATGTGTGTAAAAGGTAGAGCGATTAATATCTGCAAGAGCACATACTTCTTTGACAGTTATCGATGAAAAAGTTTTCTCATTCATTAATTGGATCAGGCTGTCTTTTAAGACCATTCGCGTGTATTTTTTGCGACGATCTAATTTGTCAGGCAATGAAAACACTCCTTACTTTGTGAACTTTTTGTTAATTTCCAACAAAAAAGTATGATGTGTTGGAAAATAAACGCAATATCCAAAACTGTTTGTTGAATATCCAACACGGTGTCTATATAATATTAAAGTGGATTGAGGAAATTTGCAAGAGAGGATGAACAACGATTGACCTTTCAACAAAAATAATTCAACATAAAAAATCAATTGTTATTACTTTTATCGTGGTTGCTCTGATTAGTGTAATTACGCAATTCGCCGTATCTGTTAATTATAATATGGTGGATTACTTGCCAGACGACGCGCCATCAACAAATGCAATGGATACGATGGAACAAGAGTTTGAAGCGTCTGTGGCAAATGCTCGGGTTTTAATGCATGATGTAACCGTGCAGGAAGCATTAGAATATAAAGAACAGCTTGCAGCTATTGATGGTGTTAGTGATGTAACTTGGTTAGATGATGCCATTGATATTAAAACACCGATTGAAATTGCTGACGAAGATACAGTGGAAACTTATTATAAAGATAACAATGCACTGTTGTCTTTTCATATTCGTGACGGGGATGAGGTAGAAATTACCGATCAAATTTATCAATTAATTGGTGAGGAAAATGCGCTGTCAGGGGAAGCTGTAGATACCGCGCAATCACAGAAAATGGCGGGATCAGAATCAGCTTATGCTGCCTTACTTTTAGTTCCGATTATCATCATTATTTTGGTGGTATCAACGAATTCCTGGATGGAGCCAGTTTTCTTCCTTACGGCGATTGGCGTATCGGTGCTGATCAACCTTGGTACCAATATATTTTTAGGAGAAGTATCATTTGTCACCCAGTCGGTTGCACCAATCCTTCAGTTAGCCGTCTCACTTGATTATGCGATCTTTTTGTTACATAGCTTTTCAGACTTTCGTAACAAAGGGGAGGAACCGACTAATGCCATGCGTTTGGCAATGAAGCGTTCATTCCCTGCTATCGCAGCGAGTGCATCGACAACCTTTTTTGGATTTATGGCTCTTACATTTATGAATTTCGAAATTGGTGCTGATCTAGGTGTTAACTTAGTTAAAGGTATATTGCTCAGCTTTATTAGTGTCATGGTATTTTTACCAGCACTAACACTTACTTTTTACAAATGGATTGACAAGACAGAACATAAACAGATTGTACCGAATTTTAAAAATCTCGGTAGACGTGTGCTGAAGTTTAGAATTCCAAGTTTAATTCTTGTTCTGTTAATGATTGTGCCAGCATTTTTGGCACAAAGTAATACGAATTTTATTTATGGTGTAGGTGAGCATCCGGATTCTACTCGAATCGGTGTGGATGAACAAACGATTGAAGATTCGTTTGGTAAATATACACCAATGGTTTTGTTAGTGCCAAAAGGAGATATTGCAAAAGAAGAAGAACTGGTACAAGAATTGGAACAACTTGATCATGTGTCAAGTGTGTTAGCTTATGTCAATTCAGTCAGTGCGGCGATTCCTCCTGAGTATTTGGATGAATCGATCACAGAACAATTTTATTCTGAAAATTATTCGCGTATTATTTTGCATTCCAATACGGATGCAGAAGGTGATGCAGCTTTCTCTTTGATTGATGAGGCAGAAGAAACGGCCGAAAATTATTACGGAGATGACGTTCATGCCTTAGGTGAAAGTGTGACACTGTACGATATTAAAAATACGGTAGAAAAAGATAATGTAGTAGTTAACGTACTAACGATTGTTGCGATTGCGGTGGTGTTATTAATCACTTTCCGTTCAATTTCCATGCCGATTGTGTTATTACTAACCATACAAGCGGCAGTGTGGTTTAACTTATCTGTACCATACTTTATGGATTCGTCACTCGTATATGTAGGTTATCTAATCATAAGTACAGTGCAACTGGCCGCGACAGTCGATTACGCGATCTTATTATCAGAAGCGTATCATGTCAATCGAAGAGAGATGCCAGCTTTACAAGCTATTAAGAAAACAATTGATGAAAAAATCTTTTCGATTTTGATTTCTGCTTCAATTTTATCAAGTGTTGGATTTATCTTATGGATGACGTCCTCCAATCCAATTGTCGGATCTATTGGGTTGTTACTTGGTAGAGGAGCATTACTAGCGTTTATTTTAGTTGTATTTTTCTTACCAGCGATGTTATTAGTGTTTGATAAAGTAATTGAAAAGACAACATGGAAAGCAAACTTTTATAAGAAGAAGGGTTGATGATGAGAATAAAACGATTTTTATTATTAGTAATCGTGTGTATAGTTGCACTCTCTCCTTTTAACGTAGTTGCAGCCAGTGCTGCGGCTCCTAAGGATGAGGTTGTATATGCTACTTTACAACCGAATGGTGAAGAGTTAAATATGCATGTCGTGAATAGTTTTGAAGTCGAAGAACAGCAAGAATTAGTCGATTACGGTGATTATACAAATGTGAAAAACTTGACTGACCTATCCGAGATAACCAAAGAGGGGGATGAAATATCCTTTACGGCATCTGAGGACACCTTTTACTACCAAGGTGACCTAGAAAACAAACCGTTACCCTGGGATTTTGCCATCCGCTATCAGCTTGATGGGGAAGAGGTGAATCCAGAAGAATTGTTAGGTCAGGAAGGCCATTTGCAAATAGAGATAGAAACTTCTGCGAACGAAGATGTTAATCCGATCTTCTTTGAAAATTACTTATTACAGATTTCGCTTTCGCTAGATGGTGAGTTGTATCAAAATATTGAGGCAGAACAAGGAACCATCGCAAATGCCGGTAAGAATAAACAAGTGACATTTACGGTAATGCCGGAGAAAGAGGGGGATTTCTTATTAGAAGCAGATGTTACAGACTTTGAATTGGCAGGAATCGAGATATCGGCTGTTCCTTCCTCTATGTCGATTGATTCTCCAGATACTGATAATGTCACGGAGGATTTCGAAACATTATCAGATGCTACCGCGGAAATTGATGAGGCAGTAGGCGAATTAGCGGATGGTATTTCAGAATTGAACAATGGTGTTTCCAGTCTGAAAAATGGGTCCAGTGACTATCAAGATGGTATGACTCAAATTAGTAATGGATCAACTGATTTGATCAGTGGTAGTAAATCCATCGATCAAGCACTAGTCACAATGAAAAATTCCATCGATCAAGATGTGGAAACAGGAGATTTCAGTGCATTACAGGATGGACTTGTGCAAATTGCTGATGGCTTGAGAGAGGCAAGCAATGGATTAGCGGAATTGGAGGATAATTACACGAAAGCTTATAATGTGTTGAATGAATCGATGAATGCTATTCCATCATATGATATTTCAGAGGATGAGATTAAGGAGTTGACACAAAGTGGAGCTGATTCAGAAGTAGTAAATAAATTAGTTGAAACGTATAAGGCTGCTCGGACAGCTAAAGGTACCTATGACCAAGTCAGCAAAGCTTTTGCAGCAGTAGCACCAACTCTAGATGAAGTAAGTAACTCTCAAACGGATATGGCATCTTCCTTGGAAACAATGGCTGATCAAATTGCAGCAGCAAGTGAAGGAATGGATATTCAGGAAGGCTTAAAAGAATTACAAGAAGGATTAGCGACACTATCCGATAATTATCAAGAATTTCATTCAGGTCTTGAGGAATATACTAATGGTGTTGATGAATTGTCCAATGCCTATCAGGACCTTCATAACGGAATTGTAGAATTAGAAGACGGAACTACTGCACTAGAAGATGGTGCAAGTGAGTTACATGATGGGACAACAGAATTGGCTGATTCAACAAGTGACTTACCTGACCAAATGCAGGATGAAATAGATGAGATGATCAATGATTATGATAAGTCAGATTTTGATGCAGAATCATTTGTTTCCGACAAAAATGAAAATGTGCAATCCGTTCAATTCGTCATAAAAACAGAGAGCATTACCCAAGATGAAGAAGATGATGAGGAAGAAGAGACAGAAGAAGAGAAGAGCTTCTGGGATCGTTTATTAGATTTATTTAGATGATAGTAGATTAGATAATGTCGATGGCATACCTGTCAGTTGGGTATGCTATCTTTTTTTTGTGAGAAGAACACTGTGAGTCGAGTTTCCGGACATCTATTCCGTTAATTTAGCTAAAAGTAGTGATTTTTTGACGTTTTCGGACATCTGTTCCGTTATTTACTGCAAATCATGCTATTTTTCTAATGAAATAACTGAATAACGGAACAAATGTCCGCAAGCATCCCCCAAATGGCCTTTTTGTTACGAATAACGGAATAGATGTCCGCGAAACAAAGATAAGCTTTATTATTTTTCAAATTGCCACAAAAAAATTACACTTAAGAAAAGGAGCGAAGAATGATGAAATTAAGTGTATTAGATCAAGCACCTATTTCCAGAGGAGATACACCTGAACAAGCATTGGCAAATACGTTAGAATTTGCACAGTGGACAGAGCAATTAGGTTATCATCGTTATTGGGTAGCAGAGCATCATAATACCAATGGATTGGCAAGCTCTTCTCCAGAAATTATCATGACAAGAATTGCTTCTGTAACCAATACCATCCGCGTTGGGTCAGGTGGAGTTTTATTACCACAGTATAGTCCTTATAAAATTGCTGAAGAATTCAAGACATTGGCAGGATTCTTTCCTGAGCGGATTGATTTAGGTGTCGGTCGTTCGCCTGGTGGTTCACAACTTACCCGGTCAGCGCTTACGGACAATCAAAACAAAAGCTTAAGCGAGTTTCCGCGTCAACTCACCGATTTACAAGGTTTTTTGCATAATTCACTACCAAGAGAGCATGAATTTCGTCTGGTGAAAGCTGGACCTCGAGTGGAGAATGTGCCACCAATTTGGGTATTAGGATTGTCGGAGCGTGGAGCAACAAACGCAGCACAGCTAGGAGTAGGATTTGTTTTTGGTCATTTTATCAATCCTGCTCATGGTGAAAAAGCAATGCAGACGTACCGTGAGAATTTTCAACCTTCTGTTTCAATGGAACAGCCTAAAACAATGGTTTGTATTTTTGTCATTTGTGCGGAAACGGAAGAAGAGGCAGAAGAATTAGCATTAACACAAGACAAATGGCTGCTTAGTGTAGGAAAAGGAGCAGATACGAAAGTACCATCGATAGAAGAAGTCCGAAAGAAATCATTTACGCAAGAAGAACTGGATATAATGAAGAAAAACAGAGAGCGTTGTCTTATCGGAACACCTGCTCAGATAAAACAAGAGCTAACTCGCTTGCAAAAAGTCTATCAAACAGATGAATTTATGGTGATCACGAATATTCACGACTTTGAAGCAAAAAAGAAATCTTATCAACTGATAGCAGAAGCGATACGATAAAACAAAAGAGACAGTGGTACGAACCACTGTCCCCTCTTTATGCTTTAAGAAAGTCAGGATCTTGATAACTTGGATTAGGATACTTATAAAATCCTTCACCGGTAGCTGTTCCTAATTTGTTTTTATCAATATATTCTTTCTTTAAAAGCTCTGCTAATTTTGCAGCACCTTGATCACCAGTTTTATCTGCTTTTTGTTTCACAATGTTGTAGGCGGTAGTAATTCCTACTATATCAAGGATTGCAAAAGGTCCCTTTGGTGATCCAGTCGCAGCCATCCAAGTTTTATCAATTGTCTCGGGATCTGCTACTCCTTTAATAAATAAACCTTGAGCGGCATCAAGTAAAGGAACTAATAAGGAATTAAGGATATACCCGGGTTGTTCTTTATGTAGCGGTAGAGCAATCATGCCAATTTGTTTAGCAAATGCAAGAACATCCTCAAATACTTGCTCATCGGTTTGCTCGTGTTTCATCACTTCAGCTGTATTATTTAGCCAGATTTCGTTGGCAAAATGGAGTGCCAGGAATTTTTCGGGTCTTCCTGTTACTTCTGCAAATTGACTTGGTAATAATGTAGAAGTATTAGTAGCAAAAATCGTGTCCTCAGGAGCAACTTGTCCAAGTTCTTGGTAAAATGCATTTTTAATATTCACTACTTCCGGAATTGCTTCGATGACAAGATCTGCTTCTACTACTGCCTGTTTTAAATCTGATTGAAAGTCCATGCGTTCAAAGGCAGCATCTACTTGAGCTTGTGTTGCATCCAAGTCTGTTTTATAACGATCTTTTAGTTTGGTAATACGCTGTTTTGCTTGGTTTAACGCATCCTCATTAATATCATAAACCACCACATCAAAGCCCTTGAAGGCAGTTTGGTAAGCAATCTGGCTTCCTAAAACTCCTCCACCAGCAACGGTAACCTTTTGATATGACTCCATACCTATCCATCCCTTCTCACTTTTCTAGTAGCACACTACTGTATTATGACACAAAAATAGAATATTGATCAAAAGATAGGTATTAAGACTTAGATTCGTTTTGCTTAATCGGTGCATAGTCAAATAATTTCCCCTCGTATATTAATTCCATGCGATCATTCTTTCTGAAATCATCCGGTGTTACCATGGCGGGAAGTTTATCCGATATTTTAATTCCTGATCGATATAGAATATCTGCAACAAATTGTGAACAAAAATAGGAGTTGCTGAATTCAACTGGCTCTTTTAATGAGACTCCAATCACACCTAGGATATTGTAGAGAAACTTATCATTCTTTTTAATAAACACTTCCAATATTCGTTTCATTTTATCGATTTCACGTTCAGTTACTTGGAGGCGATAAATAACACAAGTGGTATTACGATATTTATTGAACGTGCCAGTCCAAATATCTTCTTTTACAAATCCACCATTCAAAGGGTTCTTCGGATTTTTTCTGCCAAAACTGTACATCTCTTTCAGTTCCGGATCAAAAGCAAGAGAAGCATGGTTATAGGGCGCTTTGGTATATGTTTTGATAACATTTGTAAATAAAGTGCCAGTATCAGATAACATAATATAAACATAATTTTCTTCACTCATGTACATCACCAACTATCATCATTCTACTCTTTTCATTATAACGTATTTACTGTAAAATGAATGCAGTTTTTAAAAAGATTGGGTGAAAATCATGAGAGAAACGATTTGGACTTTATCTATTATCTTTTTTATTTTGTTAGTGGTATCCATAGTTTTTAAGATTATTACCAAATTACAACCAGATAAGGATTTTACTACGATTCAGCTCCGCGTCAAGACATGGTGGGGCATGTTCACCATCTTCTGTTTTGCAACCTTATTCAATACTACCGTTTCTTTGATCGCCATCATGATTTTATGTTTTTTTGCGTTAAGAGAATATTTCTCCATGATGAAAACAAGAAAATCAGATAGGCGAATTTTCTTATGGTCTTATTTAATGATTCCATTACAATTTTACTGGATCTATATTGGTTGGTATGGCATGTTTATTGTATTTATTCCTGTCTATGTTTTTTTGTTTTTGCCGCTTCCGCGTATTATTGGTAAAGGTACGGTTGGCTTTCTACGATCGGTAAGTTTTACCCAGTGGGGGTTAATTTTGATGGTATTTGGTTTAAGTCATTTAGCCTATTTTCCAGTTGCGACACCAGAATTCGGTGCAAACCTTGTCTTGTATCTAATTATTTTGACACAAGTCAATGATGTCACCCAATATTTAATATCGCTATATCTCGGCAAACGAAAAGTTGCACCGACGGCTAATCCCTATATTACATGGGAAGGGTTTATTGGAGCACTTATTGCAACAACCGTCATATCTTATTGTGTATATCCATTATTAACACCGTTAGATCTAACTTTTGGTATTGCTTCAGGCATTTTAATCAGTGTTTCGGGGTACTTTGGAAGTTTGACGATATCTGTGTTAAAGCGGGATCTTTTAATAGGGAACAAAGAAGCATTAGAGCGGTTAAAGGATCGTTATCTTAATCGAATTGATAGTTTAACATATACGGCACCGGTATTCTTTCATGTGATCCGTTACTTTTTTGATTTTATGTAGCTAAAAATCCATGGGGACGACCATGGATTTTTCAAGTATCATTTATCGAGCAATTTGATGTTCCTTTAAATGGATACATTTTGTGAGATCATTTAATGTTTGTTGTGGATTTTCTCCTTCGACAATTAATTGAATTTCACATCTTGGGTTCATAGTTAACGAAAATGAAACGAGACTTGGTAAACTTTCAAGTGTGATCATATCATGATTGAAAAGAAGGTAAATATGACCTTGATAATTTTTCTGATAGGTATGTAATGCTAAGAGCTGGTTAATGGATAATCTTACATTCAACTCCAGACTTTTAGATAAAAACTTCTTCATGTTGCACCCTCCTCATACAAGCTACTTATCTATAACCCGTTTACCAATCGTTGAAACGGTCAATTGTATTAAAAATAAATGACAAATGTTACAAAAGCTTAACCATAAGCTCTATAAGAGATCAAAACCCACCACTGATGGTAGACTTCCATTGTCTAAAGCCAATTACTATAACTCCTCAGCTAATTCTTATATAATAATTGGAAGGGAGGGGTTAACATCGAACAGAAATTACATAATCCAACAGGAAAACAACGAATCGGCTTAGCATTCTTGCTAGCGATGTTAGCAATGTTAGGCCCGTTCAATATTGATATGTACTTACCAAGTTTCCCACAAATAGCAGATGATTTGGGAGCACGAGCATCGCTTGTTCAATTAAGCTTAACTGCTTGTTTATTAGGTCTAGCTTTTGGCCAATTAGTAATTGGACCGATCAGTGATGCAATAGGAAGAAGAAAACCTATACTATTTTTTATTTCGTTATTTGCAATCTTTTCATTAGTTTGTGCTGTGGCACCAAATATTATTGTTTTAATTTTAGCTAGGTTTTTACAAGGGTTCACAGCTTCGGCAGGTGTTGTGTTATCTCGAGCAGTTGTGCGAGATGTATTTGATGGAAAAGCATTAACCAAATTTTTTGCATTGTTAATGGTAATTAATGCTACAGCACCAATGATTGCTCCAATCTCAGGTGGGGCTGTATTATTACTACCCTTTGCAACATGGCATACTATTTTTATCTTTTTATTTCTATTAGGTATTGTCATGGTGACGATTAGTGCCTTTAAATTGCCGGAAACTTTACCAGAAGAAAATCGTCGACCAACTTCGATTGCCAGTTCATTAAAAACAATGGGGTATTTATTAAAAGACCGTTCCTTTATCGGCTATGCGATTGTAGTTTGTTTTGTTCAAGGTGGAACATTTGCATATGTTGCGGGGACACCATTCGTTTATCAGGATCTGTATCATGTATCACCACAAGTATTTAGTATCCTATTCGGTATAAATGGATTAGCGATTATTTTTGGTAGTTTTCTCGTTGGTCGATTAAGCAGCCATTTTTCAGAAAGAAGTTTATTGAGAACCGGTGTTATTATGTCACTAACAGCAAACACGTTATTATTAATAGCGACAGTGTTTCATTGGCCATTGTATATGCTTGTTATCTCGTTATTTATCCATTTAAACTCAGTTGGGATTATCTTAACTAGTAGTTTTTCACTTGCAATGGAGAATCAAAAAGAACGTGCAGGGACCGCAAGTGCATTGCTTGGTATGTTGCCTTTAGTAATGGGCGCAATAGTTGCCCCTATTGTAGGATTAGATGAAACAACGGCAGTTCCAATGGGAGCAGTACTATTTACGAATTCTCTTATCGGGGCGATTATATTTTTTACATTTACTAGACAAAAAAGATGAGTTGGGTGATCCAACTCATCTTTTTTTAGAAAGAAAGTATAAAGTTTGGGTATCTGTCTAGCTCCGATCGCTACGTTTTAAACGGGCTCTTTTCGCTTTTCTTAGTATTCTACCTTATCCGTAGTTTGTTCCCATAATTGGAAAGGTAATTTATCACTATTTAAATCTAGTTTCTTCATTAATAATTTTCTATCTTCGATATTCATAGCGATTTGGTCATAAATATATTGATCATCGAATCCAATCTTTGCTGCTTCTTCTCTTGTATTAAAATAATAAACAGCTTTAGGACGTGCCCAATAGATTGCTCCTAAACACATCGGACAAGGTTCACAGCTTGTATAAATTTCACAACCTGTTAATTGATAATCATTAAGGTGCATACACGCATCCCGTATTGCGCTGATTTCAGCATGGGCGGATGGATCATTTGTCGTTGTGACTACATTTGTCCCTTTTCCTACAATTTTATTGTCTTTTACAACCACAGCACCAAATGGACCACCATTTCTTTTTTCTACATTGTCATAAGCTATCTGTAAAGCGTGCTTCATAAATTTTTGCTTCATATTAGCTGCCTCCTTACAATCTATAAAATATTTTATAGTAGATATCTCAAAATTATGATTAGCTTGTGATATTCTCTAACATTAAAATAATTGAAAATGTTTTCTTTTGTTACTATAGTAGTAAGAAGAAAGGCTTATTTATATAAAAGGTTAATTTACAAGTGTCGACAAATGGCTTATACTTTATACAGAATATTTAAGATTTCGCAGGAAAATTGTAGAAATCCTGTTCTTTATATAGTATAATATCTTTAGAAAGGATATAGAAATGAAAAATATGCATAGATATTCAAAACTATTACTTGAAGAGAAAAGAACAACGGTGTGGTTTTTGTGGTTGGTTTACGTTATTTATTTTGGATTTGAAATAGTTTATTATTTCATAATACCAGCTGTTCCATGGCAATATGAGATGACTCCTGAACAGAATAGCCTATATTATATCAAGTATTTTGCAATTTTCGCATTACTTCCTATTGCCTATTATTATTTAAGAAACGGAAAGCCATCTCCTATCAAATATATTTATTTTTTTACCGTAACATTTTCAGATATTATTTTAGACCTTCTCATTTTTCAGGGAATTGAAAAACCATATGCAAGCGGAAATATAATTGAACTAGTAATAATTATGTTTTCACCAATATTTGTGAGCGAACGTTTCTTTTATACAGTGTCATTAGGTACAATTTTTAAATACCTAATAATTGGTTTGATTTTATCGGATGAAATTGTTGTAATTCCTTTGGTTCTAGTTGTAGTATACTCGATTGTCGCTTGTATTCTATTATATCGTTTTCTTGCCTATGTCAGAGCTGTACAAAGTTCTTATGACAAGCAGATGGAGGGGATTGTAAAGGGTGTTATCACAACGTTAGAATTAAAGGATCCATATACACGAGGGCATAGTGAAAGAGTTGCAGATTACGCTATATCCTTAGCAAAGGCAACGGGAAAATATGATGATGAAGAGTTAAAAACTTTCTATTATTCATGTTTATTACATGATATTGGAAAAGTAAATATACCAGATTCGATTTTAACCAAACCAGGTAAATTAACAGATGAAGAATTTGACATAATTAAAACACATCCTACAGTAGGTGCACAGGCTATAGCAGAAGTCGAAGGAGTTGCCGAAAACATTAATGTTATAAAGCATCACCATGAAAGATGGGATGGTAAAGGATATCCTGATGGTTTAAAAGCGAATCAAATTGACTTTCTTGCTAGGGTAATTTCAATTGCAGATGCCTTTGATGCTATGACTTCCACAAGATCGTATCGAGCTGCATTGTCTATTGAAAAAGCATACGAAAATATTATTAATGGTAGTGGTACTCAATTTGACCCTCAATTAATTAGCACTTTCCAAGAGGTTTTTCCAAAATGGGTCGAATATCATCATATTCAACAAAAAGAGACTAATAAAACAAGAGAGGAGGATTAATCATGAAGGTGAAAAAATTAAAAAAACTAAATGCTACTACCGGTTTTTGTTGGTGGTGTTTTATAAGACCTTAGTAATTTTGTTGGATGCTATTTTAATAGCATCCTCTTTTCTTTATCAAAAATGACAGGAGGTGAAATAATGGAACTGAACCTAGAATCAAAAGTAATTTTACAACCTCTTAAAGTCAGAAAAGACAAGAAACATTATATAGTGGAAAAAGAGATAACTAGTGAATTTTTCGAAATGCCGGAAATTTGCATAGAGGCAATCGAAAAAATTAATAATAATGAATCATTGGATATTATTGAAAAACAATTGACTGATAAGTACAAAGAAGAAGAGGTTAATCTATTAGATTTTCTCCAGCAATTAGTCGACTTAGGATTGGTAAAAGAGATTGATGGTAAGGAAATTATCACTCATACAAAAGATCAATCTGCAACAGGATTTACAAAGATTTCTCCTTCAATAGCCGGATTATTATATAATAAGTTAACCATCCCATTTTTCATTATCTTGATTATATTTAATCTTATTATCTTTGCGTCTTTCACTGATTTGTTACCAACTTATAAAGATATATTTATATTCGACTCCATGGTATTTAACATTTTGACTTATATGCTTTTATCAATCATTCTACTCATTCTCCATGAGTTGGGGCACATTTTAGCTATAAGATCCTTTGATTTATTGGCAAATGTTCAAGTAGGAAATCGTTTGTTTTTGGTTGTTGCTGAAACTGACTTAACGGCTGCTTGGAAACTACCATCAAAACAAAGAAATCTATTATTTTTAGGTGGTATGTTCATTGACCAACTGATTCTGTTTACCGTATTATTAATCAAACTGACAGTATCAATTGATCATTATCTTATGAATGGAATCTTATCGGTAGTAGTACTGGACATATTTATTAGAACAATTTATCAATGCTGTTTCTATATGAAGACGGACTTATATTATTTAGTAGAAAACATGACAGGCTGTTATAATTTAATGGAGAACGGTAAAAATTATATGGCAAAATGGATTCCATTTATTAAAGTAGATGAATCAAGTACTACCTTTGATGGGGAAGAGAAAGTAGTCAAATTATATGGTCTATTTTCCTTCATCGGAGTCATATTAACGATGAGTTTATTCATTATATATTTCATACCTCAAACGATTTACTTAATGGTTAATACACTACCACACTTAATGAATCCAATCGATAATCCCTATTTCTGGGATGCACTGGTAATCGTGGCACAATTTATTCTAATGATCAGTTTATTGATTTATTCGATTAGAAAAAAAAGAAAATCTGCTTCAACTTAAGTTTTACTAGATATAAAAAATCGAGCTGCAATAGCTCGATTTTTTAGCTGAAGACTGCCTCGTCGATAACTTTCATTTTTTCTTGCTCTAGCATATTTTTTGGAATCACTTTCGTTACTTCTTTATTCATATTACTAGACAGATCTTCCGCTTCCTCTTTGTTTCCGACTATTATAATCATCTTCCAGTTTTTATCTTTTGCTAATTTGTCGAGGCTGGTAGCTATACTTTTATACCAACGATAGCGGTTAGCTTCAAAACGGGCTTCGAATTGTTCTTGTTTTGTATTTTTTCCGCCAGATCCCATAGATGGCTGGGCTCGATGTGGTCCGGTATGTTCACGCCAATCTTCGGTATCAAGATCTAATTGATACAATCTAGTATCCTTTAAGTTTCCAAGTTCAGTATCTAATATTTTGATGGATTCTTTCTGTGTAAGGATGATACCTGTTTCCGGGAACAGATCAAGCATTTTTTTGATCTGATCTAATTTAGGTGTTTCTTCCCAACTAAATTCAGTTTCAACGGGCATTTGAAATTTCTCAGCAAACCAAATCGACTGATCACCTGTTGCAAATATTACCACACTTTTGGCTAAGTTTTGTTCATTTTCATGCATATAGTTTTCGACCATTTCTTTAACGGCCCAATAATTTCTTTTTTCTTCACTATCTCCATCCATTTGTAAGTAGTTTTCAAAGCTATTTAATCCATTTTTTAAATGCAACTTCCATTTGCCACCTTGTTGTTCAGGATCGGCTGGATCAGTGTTTAAATACATACTAAATACGCGTTGTGGTTTTTCTAAATAAACTTTTTCCAGTTTTTCGATTTCTTTATTGATATCCATAAAGTGTTAAACACTCCTTTTTAATATGATCGTTTCTATTTATCCTCTAACCGTTGTGAATATGTTTAAACATCAATCACACTATTTGAGTATTAATACCTAACAGAATGTAAATAGCTAATAAAGAACTGTCAAAAATAGTATACTAGCATTAATCGTATTTCCCGGGAAATGCCTAGTTTAGTGAAAATATAACCTTAAAAGGATGTGGTTAAAATGTGTGGTAGGTTTACCTTAGATACATCGATAGAAGTTCTGGAAAGTGAACTAGGTATCGTTCTGACCGAATTTCAGCCGAGATATAATATAGCACCTACACAACAGGTATTGTCCATCGTAGGAACCAATGAAGGGAGAAAAGCTGGCTATCTTCAATGGGGACTAGTGCCAGGCTGGGCAAAAGATCCTAAAATAGGAAGTAAAATGATAAATGCTAGAAGTGAAACTGTTGATGAAAAGCCTTCCTTTAAACGATTATTATCACGGAGACGATGTTTAATTGTGGCAGATAGTTTCTACGAATGGAAACGAGAAGAAAATGAAAAGCAACCATATCGAATTACGGTTAACGATGGTCAGCTCTTCACTTTTGCGGGATTATGGGATCGTTGGAGCAGTGGAGATCAAGAGATCGTCTCATGTACAATTTTGACCACGAAGCCAAATAGACTTATGCAATCGATACATGATCGAATGCCAGTTATTTTACAAGATAAAGATCAAGATAATTGGATCGACCCAACAATCGACGATAAAACTTTCTTAAAAACTCTGCTAGTGCCGTTGGATGATTCTCTAATGAAGGCTTATCCGGTTTCTAAAAAAGTAAATAATCCTAGAAATAATGATCAATCATTAATAGAACCTATTTAGAATGTACAAAATAATGTACATTCTTTTTCTTAGGACAAGAAAGTATAAAATTTTGCGCAGATGGTCTAGCTCCGAGCGCCCAAAAACTAGACGACTTCACGAATCGTCCTACGATAAGTTATCATCGGTTCATAAGGTCATCGTGATTCCTTTATCTCAGTTGATTCGCTCCAGCCGCTACGTTTCTAAGCGGGTGCTCTGCGCTTTTTTTATTTAAACAAAAATATTGACACTTTATACTATAGGGGGGTATAGTATAAATAAAGATGTGGAAAGGATGTGATAATTGTGAATGAATCCTTGCACCAACATCCAAGTAAACCGCGATCTAAAGAGGAGATTCAAGCTACCGTTAATCGGTTAAAACGAATAGAAGGCCAGGTTCGGGGCATACAAAAAATGATTGAAGAAGATCGTTATTGTGTAGATGTTCTCGTGCAAATAAGTGCGATTAATGCTGCACTTAAAAAAGTAGGCTATTCCATTACTGAAAGACATATTAAACACTGTGTCAGTGACGCTATATTATCAGGAAATGGTGATGAAACGATTGAAGAGTTGATGGAAGTGATGAAACAATTCTCCAAATAAAGGGGGGGACTTCAAATGAGTGAAAACAAAAAAGTCACATTAGGGATTACTGGCATGACATGTGCTGCCTGCTCCAATCGTATTGAAAAAGTATTAAACAAAATGAACGGGGTGGACGCACAGGTAAACTTAACAACAGAAAAAGCAAGTGTTTCTTATGACCCTGATAATGTTCAAGTGGAGGACATCCAAGCAAAAATTGAAAAGCTTGGTTATGGCGTTCAGACAGAACGGATCGATTTGGATGTATACGGCATGACATGTGCTGCTTGCTCTAATCGTATCGAAAAAGTTTTAAACAAACAACCAGGTATTCAAAAAGCAACAGTTAATCTTGCAACAGAAAGTGCGTCTGTTGAATACAACCCTTCCTTTATTGAGGAAAGAGACATGATCGGTCGAATTCAGAAACTAGGGTATGATGCAAAAAGAAAGGCAGATAATCAGGAACAAGACTCCCAAAAAGAAAAACAACTTCAAAAAATGAAGCAAAAACTGATTATTTCTGTAATATTGACATTACCACTTTTTGCAACAATGCTCGTGCATTTATTTAATATAAGCATACCTGCTATATTCATGAATCCATGGTTCCAATTTGCTTTGGCTACACCTGTTCAATTCATTATAGGTTGGCAGTTCTACCGAGGAGCGTATAAGAACCTAAGGAACAAAACGGCGAACATGGATGTACTGGTTGCGTTAGGTACAAGTGCTGCTTACTTTTACAGTGTATATGAAATGTTGATGAGTAGCATGCCTCATTTATATTTTGAGACAAGTGCTGTCATTATAACACTGATTCTTTTTGGTAAATATCTAGAAGTTGCTGCGAAAAGTAAAACAACAATGGCGATTTCAAAATTACTTCATTTACAAGCTAAGGAAGCAAGAGTGATTCGTGACAACAAAGAAGTGATGATTCCCATCGAACAGGTCGAAGTGGGTGATCAATTAATCGTAAAACCTGGTGAAAAAATACCTGTAGACGGTATTGTTATCGATGGTCAGACTGCAGTAGATGAATCGATGATAACAGGGGAGTCAATCCCGATTGAGAAAACGATCGATGATACAATCATTGGTTCAACGATCAATAAAAATGGTTCGATAACGATGAAAGCGACCAAGGTAGGGAAAGATACCGCATTGGCTTCGATTATTAAAGTCGTTGAGGATGCTCAAGGGTCAAAAGCGCCAATCCAGCGTCTGGCAGATGTAATTTCAGGCTATTTCGTACAAATAGTGGTAGGTATTGCGATCGTCACTTTTTTAATCTGGATTACATTCGTATCGCCTGGTAATATCGAAGCATCATTAGTTGCGACGATAGCGGTACTAGTAATCGCCTGTCCATGTGCATTAGGGCTTGCTACTCCAACATCGATTATGGTTGGAACAGGAAAAGCAGCCGAATCAGGTATTTTGTTTAAAGGTGGAGAACATTTAGAAAAAACGCATCAATTAGACGCGATTATCTTTGATAAAACCGGTACATTGACAAAAGGAAAGCCGGAAGTGACCGATTTCAGTGGTGATGAGGAAACATTACAATTGCTTGCCAGTGCAGAAAAGGGTTCCGAGCATCCTTTAGCAGAAGCTATTGTAACATATGCAGAAGAGAAGCAGCTTCCATTAGATAAAGCCGAATCATTTGAAGCAATACCCGGGCATGGTATTAAAGCAAAAGTAAATGCGAAAAGTCTTGTCGTAGGTAATCGAAAGTTACTCCAAGATAACGGTATTGAAACGAGTGATAAAGAAGATGAATTAATCAGTTATGAACATCAAGGGAAAACGGCAATGCTAATTGCTGTTGACGGCAAGCTTACCGGAGTGGTTGCTGTAGCAGATACAATAAAATCGTCTGCTGTTGCAGCCATCCAGCAGTTACAAGCACAAGACTTGCAAGTGATCATGTTAACTGGTGATAATGAGACTACTGCACAAGCTATCGCGAAACAAGTTGGCATTGATCAAGTATTTGCAGAAGTACTGCCAGAACAGAAAGCAGACAAAGTGAAAGAAGTCCAGTTGCAAGGAAAAACCGTTGCAATGGTTGGCGATGGTATAAATGATGCTCCTGCATTAGCAATTGCTGATATCGGAATTGCGATAGGAACTGGTACAGAAGTGGCGATTGAAGCTGCGGATGTGACGATATTAGGGGGCGAATTACTGCTGATTCCTAA
Organism: Gracilibacillus thailandensis; assembly: GCF_010994055.1. Classification (NCBI taxonomy): domain Bacteria; kingdom Bacillati; phylum Bacillota; class Bacilli; order Caryophanales; family Bacillaceae; genus Gracilibacillus; species Gracilibacillus thailandensis. The sequence continues at coordinate 32,208 of NZ_WJID01000065.1, forward strand.
AGCTATTAAACTCAGTCATGCAACCATTCGAAATATTCGCCAAAACTTATTCTGGGCATTTGCCTATAATAGTGCGGGCATACCGATTGCGGCAGCTGGTTTATTAGCACCATGGATTGCCGGTGCAGCAATGGCGTTTAGTTCTGTAAGTGTGGTAACAAATTCTCTGCGATTGAAAAGAGTAAAAATATAAAATTAAAAAGGAGAGATTCAAATGGCTCAAACAACTCTAAAAGTTCAAGGTATGACATGTGGTCATTGTAAAGCATCTGTAGAGGGAGCATTACAAGAATTAACGGGTGTAACTAAAGCAGAAGTAAATTTAGAAGAAGGTACTGTAAATGTATCCTATGACGAAGCAGATGTAACGATCGAAGCAATGCATGAAGCAGTAGAGGAACAAGGATACGATATAGTATAAGGAGTAAAAAGAGGGGGGACCAAATTTATTGGTATCCCCTTTTTAACGCACTCCAACCATATTTGACTTTTTCTTTTTTTCGACCATCACTTCATTTAATATTTTATTGAGACGAATTCTTTCTTTTTCTGACAATTTGTGGAATTGCACACCATACGCTACTTGTTTCTTTTTCTTATGTTCTTCTTTTCGGATAACCTCCCCGTTTAAAGTGAAATGATACGATTTAATCGCTATATTTAATTGGACCGTCACGCGATCTTTAACAGGAAAATTAAAATTGCATAAAAACATTAAGCCACTAGTACTGATATTATCTACATAGCCATAAAATTGTTTGTTCGTTAATTGCGATAGTTGAGCGTTTTCTAAGTGGATTAATGTAATTAAACAAGGTTGTTGATTTAAGGTAATACGGAAATTATTGCGTACGTTAGCCTCAAGTAACTCAGGATTAGTCGGAGTACGCGACTCTTTCTGACGGCCTTTCGATTTTTTATGCTTGAAATAGAAAGTGACAGTGACGATTAGAGCAATGACAGATATGATAATTTGAGTCAGGACAATCAGTTCAATATGAAACACCCCCTTTTCCATTAAATTAGTTTATATGATAAAAATACTATTCAAGTATTTTGGTTTTATTCCATATTACCTATGTTACATAAGTATATTTCGTCACGCGTATAGTAATTTCCTTCTAAAATTTATAGGAAAATAAAACTATATCGTTTATATATACAGATGCCAGCTTAATTGGAAAAAAATTGATGAAATACACAGTTAGAAGATAAAAAGGGATTGACAATCAATTCCATTTTTTGTATAATTTAATTGAACAGTGGTTAAAAAAAGGGGTTATATATATGGCACCGCGAAAAGCAGTGGATCAGGAACTTTCAAGAGAAGCCATCATCGATGTAGCACACCAGCTCTTTGTGGAACAAGGATTTCAGGCTGTTTCGATGAGAATGATTGCAAGAGAATTAGGTTATAGTCATGGAGCGATTTACTATCACTTTAAAAACAAAGCTGATTTATTTTATGCGATGATTGAGCAAGATTTTGCCATGATTAATCAGGAATTAGCACAGTTAGACAAATTAGAACTTTCAAGAGAAGAGAAGTTAAAAGAGCTGCTTTTGGGATTTATTCGTTTTGGATTAACGTATCCTAATCATTATGAAGTGATGTTTATTATGAATGACAAGGAATTACAGCATTACGCGACCAATGCACCTGAACAAAGCTATCAGCAATTTGCACAGGCAGTTGCGGCATTAACGAACCAACAAATAGAAATTAAAAAAATTTGGTCTGTTTTTTTAATGTTACATGGATTTGTTGCTCATTATTGTAGAATCGGTCATTCTTTTCAAGAGGTAGAGGAGCTGGCAATGTCACATGTTGATATGATTTTAGGGATGATATACATGGGTTAATTTTTTTACGATTTAATTGAACAATGGTTAATTAAAGGAGGATATGATGAAAAAAGCAATGGTTTTAGGAGCAAGTGGGGGAATGGGGCAAGCAATTGTAAGGGAATTAGTAAATAAAGAGATAGAAGTAGTAGCATTTGCACGTAATGAAGCAAAACTACAAACCATTTTCGGCCATGATGATCGGGTAATTCTTTGCCCAGGGGACGCTCAGAATAAATACGAATTGCAAAAAGAATTACATGATATAGATGTTATTTTTCATGCATTAAATGTTCCATATTCTCAGTGGGAGCAAAAACTGGAAAAGATTATGACTAATGTCGTTGAATTGGCTGAAGAACAGAATATCAAACTAGCGATTGTTGATAATATCTATGCTTATGGGGAAGGGAATGGAAAGAAAATTAGCGAAGACTATCCAAAACAGCCCCATACCAAAAAAGGTAAGATACGACTACGACTTGAGGAAATAGTCAAAAATTCTGACGTCTCTGCACTATTTGCTCATTTTCCTGATTTCTATGGTCCAGGTGCTGAGAATTCAATGCTCCATTATTTTTTTGCGTCGGTGAGACAGGATAAAACAGCGATATTTATAGGAAATCAAAAAGTGAAACGTGAGTATATTTATACACCAGATGGTGCCAAGGCAATTATTACGTTAGCACAGCATCCTGATGCGTACGGGCAGCATTGGAATATCCCAGCTACCGACGTTATATCTGGAAAAGAAATTATCGAACTAGTAAGGGAATCTGAACGATTTACGAAAAAGGTGTTTACAGTAAAAAAAGAACTTATCTCTTTTCTGGGATTGTTTTATAAAGATATGAAAGAAGTGGTGGAAATGCTTTATTTAACTGAAGACCCTGTTGTTTTAAGTGGAGAGAAATATGAAAAGCATATCGGCACTTTACCACGTACCCCATACAGAGAAGGAATCAAACAAACGTTATCCTATTATAAGGGGGAATAAAAAATGCTTTTTGAACTGTTTCGCATTGCTCATATTATTGCGGGTTTTCTGGCATTGTTTATTTTTTGGATTCCAATCGTCGTACGTAAAGGTGGAAAGATCCATCGTAAAATTGGTTGGGTGTATACCTATTCGATGGCGGTTGTGGCTATTTCAGCATGTTATATGGGTTTTTACCGGATTTTTTACGATCCTTCAGGAGACCAAACATTTTCCTGGTTTCTTGTTTATATTGCGATACTAAGTGCCGCAACAGCCTGGTACGGTATACGGGTATTACAATTCAAAAAAAGAAAAACGCCTCATCGACATGTAGCAGATTTGGCATTTTCCTTTACTTTGCTTACGAGTTCAGCTTTGATCAGTGTCTATGGGTTTTATATCGATATGCCATTATTAAGTTATTTCCCTGCTGTCGGCTTGTTTGTAGCTGGAAGCCAGCTGTCTTATTGGCTTCGGAAGCCTAGCAAAAAAGGACATTGGTATATTGAACATTTAATTGGGATGTTAGCCTGTTCTATTTCGACGATTACAGCATTTATTGTTTTCGGAGCACCGCGATTATTGAATATTGAATCGGTTAGTATTTTCTTATGGTTTGCTCCAACCATTGTCATTACACCAGTGATCATAGGGTTCAGTGTATATTACGGAAGGAAGTTCAATCAAAAAGTTATATAAAAAAATACCGTTATCTTACATTAGTTGCATAGTTGTAATACATGTTCCATCATCTTCAAAAGTAGAGATTTTTGATTCAGCTACTTTCCCATCATATTTAATCTTTGCTTGATAATTTTTATCTCGTGGTAACCATAAATCAATAAATCCATTATCAAAGGATTCAACCGTTTCATCCACTATAACATTACCGTCAGTATCTTCTATATATACATCAAAAGAAGTGTTGGATAACTCGCCTTGACAACCTGTAAGACTATGATTAGTACAAGGGTGTGTTTCATTTATAAATGGTGCGATCGAAACAAAAAACTCATTGTCTGGTAAAGAATAGCTTGTTTCATTACCATTCTTTTCGGCAATGATTAAATCTGTAGAAGTAATAGAAGCAGATTCGGCATCTTTTTCATCGATACTATATTGATGGACGAGATCTTTTAATTCTTCTGTAGATAATGTATCTGCTGGCTGTTCTTCATCATTACTACAGCCGACAAATAATAATATGATTAGTAGAAATGATAATATTGATCTTACTTTCATTGATATCGACTCCTCTGGAATAATACTAAAATTATTATAACATTTTACATGAAATTGCAGTATCCTTTGCTGATTGTTGAAACAACTTCGACAAAAAAAGCACACCTAAGTTAATAGGTGTGCTTTCGTATTAATCTCCATTAAAAATCGAGTTTTTCACTACGACATAATCAACAGTGCGAATCGCGTTTAATGTTTTCCCACCTGCATACGAAATAGAGGATTGCAGGTCTTGTTCCATTTCAGTTAATGTATCTTGTAAAGCTCCTTTGTGCTCCACATACATTTTTTTACCTTCTACATTTTTCTTTTCACCTTTTTGATATTCAGAGGCAGAACCGAAGTATTCTTTGTACAGTTTGCCATCATGTTCTACCGTTGTACCTGGTGATTCCTCATGGCCGGCAAACAGAGAGCCAATCATCACCATAGATGCTCCAAAACGAATTGACTTGGCGATATCTCCGTGTGTACGAATACCACCATCAGCAATGATTGGTTTCGTTGCAGCTTTTGCACACCATCGTAAAGCAGCAAGCTGCCATCCACCAGTACCAAAACCTGTTTTCACCTTTGTTATACACACTTTACCAGGGCCAATACCTACTTTAGTTGCATCCGCACCGGCGTTTTCTAATTCACGAACAGCTTCTGGTGTACCAACATTACCTGCAATCACAAAACTGTCAGGTAAATGCTTTTTAATGTGCTGAATCATTTCGATTACAGCATCAGAGTGTCCGTGTGCGATGTCAATTGTAATGTAATCCGGAACAATTTTCTCATCGGCAAGTTCTTCAATAAAGCTATATTCTTCATCCTTCACCCCAACACTAATGGAAGCGATTAAGTTCTTTTCCCTCATGGATTTAATAAAATCTTTTCTCGTTTCAGGTTCAAAACGGTGCATCACATAAAAATAATCACGCTCTGCTAAAAAAGTAGCAATTTTTTCATCAATAATTGTTTGCATATTAGCAGGAACAACTGGCAGGCGGAATCTATGCTTTCCAAATTGAATCGACGTATCACATTCACTACGACTTTTTACGATACATTTTGCAGGAATTAATTGAATATCTTCATAATCAAATACATTTTCCATTTATCTCACTCCTAAAGACGAACATTTTTTAACGGGTTATTCATAATCATTCGCCTTAGGTAATATAATATAGATAAAGAATTTTGTCAATGATAATGTCGTTTTTACTTGCTAGTAATCAAATATTTTTGTTTACATAATCGGAAAGTGGCCATAAAAAGGTTAGAAGTGGCCATAAAACCATGAAAAGTGGCCATAAAATCACGAAAAGTGACCATAAAACTTCCAAAAATGGCCATAAAACCCCAATAGTGACCGTACTAAGCTACGAATGTCCTTGTACTTTTTTTCATAACAGTACTAATTATAGTAGATTCATTTCCGTAGATTTAGTAAAATGATAGAAAACAGTCATGAGGTGTTTTCATGGTACATAACTCTCCTGAAGTTGAAGCAGCTATTAAATATATCAAAGCAAATTTACATGAAGAAATCACACTTCAACAAGTAGCAAAGCATGTTGCTTACAGTCCCTATCACTTCTCTAGAATATTCAAAGATCAAATCGGTCTGCCACCACACTACTATTTATCAGCACTTCGACTACAAAGAGCCAAAGAACTACTGATCCATACAGATTTAACGATAAGAGATATAGGAATGGAGATTGGGCAACATAGCCTTGGTACTTTTACCACCCGATTTACACAAAAGGTAGGAGTGTCACCCTCTGTTTTTCGTCAATCAGAATCGAGTGTCACGCAACACCTTCAGCAAATTCAATTAAAACGTACGAAAGCTTTTAATCACTATAGAAATATTTCTCAAACTGTTCGAGGAAAGGTTACATCACCTTCAGAGCTAAATGGTATTATATTATTAGGTTTATTTTCTAAGCCTATCCCGGAAGGTCTGCCTTTGTACGGGACTATTCTTGAAACAGAAGGGGAGTTTGCATTTGAAAATGTGCAAGCAGGTACCTACTATTTACTTTCTACTACGGTGAATACCGGAATGAATAGTTCTGAAATATTATTAACAGAGTCGACACTTAGAGCAAAACTAGAAGAACCCGTTATTGTTCAACCTCATCATGAAACGCCACAGCTAAACGTCACCTTACGCCCACCTAGAATAGATGACCCACCAGTTCTTATTTCTATAGCTGTATTAATGCAGCAGTATATATCATCCAATATAGGAATAGGTGAGGGCAATATATAAGAAACTCACAGCTAAATCTTGAGCTATTTGGAAGACTTCTCACAGAAAAAAGTGCGTTTAACTAATATTTTTCAAGTTAAACGCACTTTACTCATTTAAAATTCAAAGTTATTGCTTTCAGAGACATTTTGTACATTGTACCACTTGTAACCGACATCAGAATATCTGGTGTTCGTCATCGTTACTTCACTGGAACTACTGTCTGTTCTGAAAATCGCTTCATTCATATTGGTAATAACACTACCTTCAATAAATATACTTGTTTTAAAGGTAGTGCCACCATTTTGACGTATCATTTTACCCGCATTATCTGCAGTGAAATTAATAATTTCAAAAGTGGAAGGTGCATTAACTTGAAAAACTTTATCTTCACCATTTTGTGCTAAACCACCACGTACAGTTATATGTCCTTCATCTTTTATTGTTAAACCATCTTCACCAACATCTTCCCAAACTACATTTTCGACTAATGCATCACCATAGGTGTGAACTCCGTCTGCTGCAGGATGACCCAATACGACATTTTTAAGAGTGGCTCCATCTTCCAATCTAAACACAGATTTTTGACTTTCTGATTGACTTCCATCACCTAATGTATCTGGATTAGCTACATATCTTTTGCCTTCACCATCAAATGTTTCTCCTTCTGAGATGACTATCGTTTCATTCACTGTAATCGTGTCAGCTGGTGGAACCTCGATGATTTGCCATTGTTGATTTTCTCCTCCTAAATCATCCCATTGGACAATGTTTGCTCCATTCTCGCTGGACCAATCAAATACTTCTAATGCCTTGCCACTATGCCTGTTTAGAATCTTGTAGTAACCATTGCCGAGATCAACGATATCCCATTGTTGACTTGTACCATTCCAATCAGACCATTGAGCTACGTTAGCACCATTGCTTGTAGACCATTCGTATACTTCTAGAGCTTTACTACTATTGATGTTGACAATTTTATGATAACCCTCTCCGACATCAATAATTCTCCACTGTTGATTCATTCCTTCAAGGTCATCATATTGCACCACATTACCGCCATCAGACATAGACCATTCGTAAACCTCTAATGCTTTACCACTGAATCTATTGATGATCTTGTAACTTTTACTAGCATCCAAACTAGCAGCATCGACATTTTCTACTGAACATAGACCAGCCACCAATAAAGTAAGCGCTAACAAAAATGTGAATTTAGTTTTCAATTTTTACATCCTTCCATATTTTGGTGAATGTGTTAAAAATCTATTCCTAGTTAATTGTAATGATTGGCCAATACACTACATCACTATTATATACAGGTGTGATTATACTTTTCAAGAAAAAAATGTAAAATCATTTAGTACTCACCAATTGTAATTGATTATTTACTATAAGTGATAAAGATAGTAGTAATTATTATTCCTTTATCAGCAATAGGCGAGAAGACTCCCACCTCAAGG
>NZ_WJID01000066.1:0-35315 GCF_010994055.1 Gracilibacillus thailandensis
AATTAAAACCGCCGGTTCTACCGGCGGATACTTACTTCCTTTAGAAGTACTGGTGTACATCAAAAAATGAAGATATCCCCGGAAGCGAAACTCTGCTCCGTGGAAAACCTCTTCTCTTCCGAGGAAAAGGCACTCTGTTCCGTGGAAATACGCAGATATCCCCGGAGGAGAAGCAAACATCCCCGGAAGCGGAACCATTATCCCCGGAAGAGCAACTCTGCTCCGTGGAAAACCTCTTCTCTTCCGAGGAAAAGGCACTCTGTTCCGTGGAAATACGCAGATATCCCCGGAGGAGAAGCAAACATCCCCGGAAGCGGAACCATTATCCCCGGAAGAGCAACTCTGCTCCGTGGAAAACCTCTTCTCTTCCGAGGAAAAGGCGCTCTGTTCCGTGGAAATACGCAGATATCCCCGGAAGCTTCAATTAGTCATGCTATGATTTTTTCTATTCTTTTTGATATACTTTAATGGAGAAAAGAAAGGAGTCATACATATATGGATATTGAACAAATTAAAGATACGATCCCACACCGTTATCCATTTCTGTTAGTGGATGCGATCACCGAACAAGATGATAAACGGATTGTCGGCAAAAAGAATGTCACTATTAATGAACCATTTTTTCAGGGACACTTTCCGGATTATCCTGTTATGCCTGGTGTATTAATTGTCGAAGCATTAGCACAAGTTGGGGCGGTTGCGATTTTGAGCAAAGAAGAAAACAGAGGTAAAATTGGTTTTCTTGCAGGAATTGATAAGTGTCGTTTCAAACGTCAAGTGAAACCAGGAGATCAACTCCGTCTTGAAGTAGAAATTATCCGTATAAAAGGACCGATCGGAAAAGGAAAAGCCGTTGCAACAGTAGACGGTGAACTTGCTTGTGAAGCGGAAATTACATTTGCAGTGAAATAAGTAAAAGAGAGGCTTTGCAAAGCTTCTCTTTTTTTTGTCCTAAGCACCCTCTATTTGCATCAACTCCTCCCATCCGAAAAGGAAAAATCCCTACAAAAATATAATTAAAATTTATGGCATATTTTGTAGATTATTTGGTTAACCTACCATTGAAGACGACTTAAAGGAGGATATCACATGGAATTAAAATACGTTAAGTATCTTTCAGCTTTGTTATTATCACTAGCTCTTTTAGCTGGTTGTGCGACAAATGAAGATGAAGAAGAACAACCGCTTGAAGAAGAGCAGCCACAACAAGAAGAACAAGCTCCAACTGATGAAGCTCCAGATGGTGGAGAGCAAGGAAATGGTGGCAACGGTGGTACAAACGGTGGCGCTGATGGCGGAACCGGAGAAGACCTAGGTGAGAATGTGGAAGAAAACTTAGACGAAGCCGAAGAGAATATGGAAGATGCTGTTGAGAATGGTGAAGGTCCAATGGATGATAAAGATAATCCACAGGAATAATTGATCACCATCAAAAGCAGTCAACTTAAAGTAGAAAGCTAAAACCCTGTTTCAGTAGAAGCAGGGTTTATTATTTTGAGTGCATATCTTGCACTTTCACAAGGAAAATAACCCTAGTTGCCATTAGTTGCACACTCTAATTCAGAGGGACTCGTTAGGGTAGAAAATCCTGGTTTTGCTAGTTTTTCTTATGTCATTAATAAATAGCCCTTTTCCTTTGATATTCCAATTGATAACTGGTATAGTATACTACTGACTGACCAGTCATTCACAAAAAATAAAAAAATGAAACATTCATAAAGGGGAAATCGTACTAGAGAAAGTGAGGCGCTGCAAAGACATGGACAGTAAAAAGAAGCGCATGATTGAAGTGAGTTTGAAGCTCTTCTCGGAAAAGGGCTTTCACTCTACTTCCATTCAAGAAATCGCTGATCAAAGTGATGTTTCCAAAGGAGCATTTTACTTACATTTTGATTCGAAGGATGATTTGTTTGTCGAAATTTACAAATATTATACAGAGACAGTTCTTCAAAAATTGAGTAATATGCACCAGGAAACAGGTAATCCTTTTGACCAATTCACAAAGCAGGTTAGCGCATTTCTCCAATTGTTTAAAGAACACAAGGAATACCTGATGATGCATTTTCGAGAAAATGTCCACCTTGGTGATAAGAAGGATGAATTGATTTTAAATCTACATAAGCAGAGCTATGATTGGATGGAAGATCGCTTAATTAATATTTATGGTGAAGAAATAAAGCCCTACATAGTAGATGCCATCATCCTAACAGATGGGGTGATGAGTGGTTATTTTAAATGGATTGCGATTCATGACCTTTCCTTCGATCCGGACCAATTAGCGGGTTATATCACCAAAAATATCGATATTCTGGTGCAAGGCATTTTAACAAATTCTGCGTCTCCTGTATTTCAATATCAGGATTTGAAACGATTCAAGCAAAGGAGTGACCAGTCATTTCAAGCTGTCATCGAGCAAATAAAAAGTCAAATCACAGACCTAGAAAGAGGTGAAAGACAGCAAATAGAAGAAGCATTACATGTACTGGAAGAAGAATGGCAAAAGCAAGAACCTAAACAAATTATCATTCAAAGTATGATCGAGCATTTAGAATCTTATGCAACGATTAAACCAATTGTTCAATCGTTAAAAAAATATGTATAAATATTGAGAGGGGACAAGAAGATGAAGCGTTTATTATTTTTACTGATGATTGTTATCATCACATTAGTTGCTTGTTCGGAAAACAGCGATGAGGAAGAAGAGCAAGTAGAGCGCGTAACACCAGTCGAAACAGGAGAAGTAACAAAAGGTGACCTAGTCATGGAACGTAATTTCTATGGCCGAACGATGCCAAATCAAACAACACCAGTCATTCCTTCTGTAGCGGGTGAAATCGATGAACTAGAAGTAGAAAATGGAGACAAGGTGGAAGAAGATGATGACATTGCGATCATCTCTAGCCCACAAGGCAACATCACCGTAGAAGCTCCGGCAGATGGGGTTATTTCACAATTGGAAGCAAAAGAAGGCTCAATGGTTTCTAATCAAGATCCATTAGCAACGATCATTGATTTAGAGCAGTTAACTGTTCAATTACAAGTACCTGACGTACAACTAGAATTATTTGAGAAAGGGAAAGAAGTTACCCTGTTATTACAAAGTGCAGAAGAAGAAACACACGAAGCAGAGATTGAATATGTAGCAGACGCTGCCAATGAAGCGGGACTATTCCCGATTGATTTGTCATTCGATAATGAAACAACCCATTACAAAGCAGGCGTCATTGCTACTGTCGTGTTAGAAGATACCGTAATTGAAGATTCATTACTAATTCCAACAGCAGCATTAGTTGAAGAGAATGATGATACGTATGTATATGTTGTAGAAGATGATACAGCTAAAAAAGTAGAAATAGATGTTCAGGCAACACAGTCCGAATTAACAGCTATTCAAGCAGAGCTTAATGAAGGAGACCAAATCATTACAAGTGGACAATTAACCCTTGTAGATGGCAGTAAAATTAGTGTAGTAGAGGAGGATTAATCATGAAACTAGTCAATACATCGGTTAAACGGCCAGTCGGGGTCATCATGATTGTCCTCGCTATTATTGCAATGGGTGTTATATCAGTTCGAAATTTAGCGATAGATCTTTTCCCGGAAATTGATTTACCAATTGCAGTGGTTGCGACCAGCTATCCAGATGCAGCACCTCAAGAGGTCGAAAAATTAGTGTCAGAACCGATTGAAGGTGGCCTTAGCTCGATTGAAGGGGTCAACACGATTCAATCCCAATCGCAAACAGGCTCTTCCTTAGTTATTATTATGTTTGAAAATGGCACGGATCTCGATAATGCCTTACTGGAGGTTCGGGAAAGTGTAGATCAAGTAAAAGCGGCATTGCCAGATGGTGCTAATGATCCAAGTGTTCTTCGCTTTAACCCAAATCAAATGCCAATTATGTGGGTTGGTTTAACAGGCAGTGATACCAACACATTACAAACAGTAGCAGAGGACACCATTCAACCATATTTTGAACGACAAAGCGGTGTTGCTTCTGTCAGTATCGAAGGTGGAGAAGAAAGAGTTATAGAATTAGAATTAGACCGGGCGGCGATGATGCAATATGGTGTATCAACCCAAGCGATTCAGCAGGCGTTGCAAGGTGCTAATCAATCTGGTTCAGCAGGATCGATTCAACGTGGTGAGCAGGATTTACAGCTACGTGTAGATGGTACATTTAAATCAGTAGATGATATTTCCAATTCGATTATTCGGACACCACAAGGTGCACAAATAACAGTCGAAGATGTGGCAGATGTCAACGATACAACGCAAAAAAATGGCACAACCCTTGTCAATAATGAGACAGCCGTTGTGTTAAGCATTCTAAAACAATCAGACGGTAACACAGTGGAAGTATCAGACAATGTATTAGCTGCAATCGATGATTTAAATGAAGATATGCCAGAAGGTGTAAGCCTCGATGTAGTCGTTGATACGTCAGACTTTATTAAACAATCGATTAATTCTGTTATTCAAAATATGATTTTTGGTGGAATTTTCGCGTTATTAGTATTGCTACTATTCCTGAAAAGTGTTAGAGCAACTCTTGTTATCGGGGTGTCGATCCCAATTGCGATTGTTTCCACATTTGTACTGTTATATTTCACCGGTGAAACGTTGAATGTATTAACGATGGGTGGTCTTGCACTCGGTATCGGGATGATGGTCGACAGTTCCATCGTTATACTCGAAAATATCGTCTCGTACAGGCAAAAAGGATATGGTATCAAAGATGCAGCGATAAAAGGTGCTTCAGAGCTTGCGCCAGCCGTAATTGCATCAACAACGACAACGTTAGTAGTATTTTTACCAATCGTATTCGTTGAAGGTATTGCATCGGAATTATTTACACCATTAGCGTTAACCGTTTCGTTTGCATTAATTGCATCGCTAGCAGTTGCGGTTACGCTCATCCCGATGTTATCATCCAAACTTTTAACGAAAGCTATGGAAGATAATGGTCGTCGTTACTGGTTCGATCGTTTCTTACAAAAAGTAGTGAACGGCTACCAACGAGTGATCGAAAAAGCCTTGAAACTAAGAAAAACAACGATTGTGGTTACGATTGTCGCTATCATTGGAAGTGTTTCTTTATTGCCGTTTATTGGTACTGCCTTTATTCCAGAAGGTGATCAAGGCCAGTTAGGTATCACAGTAGAAACACCAACAGGTACAAATGAGGAGAAACGTCTTGCGATCACCGAACAAGTGAATGACATATTGGCAGATTACGATGATGTCATTGATGTCAGTTATGTAACGGTCGGTAGTGGTAATTCGGAAGAAGCGTTGATGACAGGTGGTTCTGATGCTTCCTATCAAATACAATTAGTACCTGCAGATGAACGTGATCAAACAACAACATCCGTAGTACAACAATTAGATGATGAATTGCAAGATATTGCTGGGGCGGAAATTACCGTTAGCGAAGCAAGTTCTGGTGCCGGATTAGGCGATCCGATCCAAATCCAAATTTCGGGTCCAGAAACAGAAGTGTTACAGGAACTGTCAGATCAGGTGCTGATAGTACTAGAAGATGTGGAAGGTGTCTACAACCCAACATCATCTCTATCTGATACGCAACCAGAAATTGCGATTCAAGTTGATCGTGAGCTTGCAGCACAATATGGTTTAAGCTATCAAGAAGTAATGAGCCAAGTTCAGGTCGGTTTTACTGGCCAGACGATCATGCAGTATCGTGAAGCCGGAGAAGAAATGAATGTCAAATTAATGTATCCGGAAGATCAACGCTCAACCATTAATGACTTAGAAAATTTAATGGTTCAAAATCAAGAAGGAACGACGATTCCTTTGCAGACGATTGCGGATTTCGAACAAGTACAAAGTGCCGCAACTATTTCACGTCAGAACCAGGAACGACAAGTTAATATTTCATCTGGTGTTGTTGACAGTGATTTAGGTACTGTATCTCAAAATGTTCAAAGTGCATTGAATTCCATGAACTTCCCAGAAGATTATGATTATTCGATCGGCGGTCAGGCGGAAGATATGACAGAAGCCTTTGTTGACTTAGGTCTGGCTTTAGTATTATCGATTTTCTTAGTATACGCCGTTATGGCAGTTCAATTTGAAAACTTCCTGCATCCATTAATCATTATGTTCTCCATGCCTGCAACAGCAATAGGGGTGTTTGGTGGACTGTTCATTACCGGTCAGCCGTTATCCATCACGGCCTTTATCGGGGTGATTATGCTCGCAGGTATAGTAGTTAACAATGCGATCGTGCTGGTCGATTATATAAATATTCTAAGGAATCGAGGAATGGATCGACACGAAGCCATTGTCGAAGCTGGAAAAACAAGGTTGCGTCCTATTTTAATGACAACCTTAACGACAATCCTAGCAATGGTTCCATTAGCGTTAGGATATGGTGAAGGTGCGGAAATGCAACAGCCAATGGCCATAACCGTCATTTTCGGTTTATTGACATCCAGCGTCTTTACACTAGTCTTAATTCCAGTCGTTTATACGTACTTTGATAACCTATCAGAGCGTATTAAAGGATGGTTTACGAGAAAAGGTAAGAAAAAGAAAGAAGCGTAAGAAGATTAATCTGAACAATTATTCCAGGTTCTATGAAAGTAGAATAGGGATGGTGTTCAGATTTTTCTTTTTAAAATATGATCTACCATGGATATTGCCCTTTCCAGGAACGAGGGGTGCTCTTCCGTGGATATAACCCTTTTTTCCAGAGAAAGTTCTCTGAAATAGGATATTATTAACTCTATGAAGAAAACTACCCATTAAGTGACGAGTGAATAGTATTGACTTTTACTCTTTTTCAATTGCGTTACATTTCGCTAATAACTCTTTCGTTTCTATTAAATATCGTATAAAATAGAAAGATATGTGATGAAAATGTAAAATTTTGCAGTTTTCGGTTTGAACAGTCATAAACAGACATTTTTATCACGGTGCTAATCGTCTGTAATCCCCCACTTCAAACTTCAAGTAAGACAGAGAAGCTAATTGTGGGCTAACAGACACTAACACCCTGATAAGTTACGCTATTGATCAGTGAGAGTCAAAACCCTCACTGATCAAAGTCTCACTTTATCGAACAGATATAAGTAGCCTGATCGTAAGCAGGAGGAAAGAAAACAGATGAAAAAAGTAAACATCGTGTTCTTTATCTATCAAATGGGGGCCGGTGGAGCTGCCAGAACTTTATTAAACATTATCAATAACTTAGATAGAAATAAATTTTCTCCCATCTTAGTCACGCTAAACTATGATGGGTCTTATGAGCATGCACTAAAAGATGATGTAACCTTTATTAAATTGGACACGAAACGTTTGAGCAGATCCATCTTTAAATTAGCAAAAATTATTCGAGAACAACAAGTAGACATTGTATTTAGTACGATTCCAAGAGTAAACACGATTGCGATATTGGCAAAACTAGCCTCTTTCACAAAAGCTAAAAATGTGATTAGGGAAGCGGATAATCTAGGTGGTACATGGAAAGAAAATCTTCAGTTATTAGGATTTGGCCTTGTTTATCGGTTAGCGAATCAAATTATCTCCCTTTCAGAAGGGGTAAAAGACAATCTAGTCGAACGGTATAAAGTACCGAGAGAATCGATCGAAGTAATCTATAATCCGGTCGATGTCGCCAATATTACAGATCTGGCTAATCAAGAAGAAGACTTCGATCATCAGTCATTATTTGATACAGATGACAAGATGATCATTACCGCTGGACGATTAGTCCCTCAAAAAGATCATCACACGATGCTACGCGCTTTTGCGAAGGTAAATAAACAATGCGCTAGTCGGTTGGTGATGCTTGGAGAAGGGTATTTATATGATGAATTAAAACAGTTATCAAACGAATTAAACATAGAAGATCGTGTCCATTTTCTTGGGTTTCAACAAAATCCGTATGTTTATTTCCGTCATGCCGACTTATTTGTACTGTCATCTAAGCATGAGGGATTTAGTCATGTAATTGCCGAAGCATTAGCGACCAAGACAGCTGTTGTATCAACCAACTGTCGCTCTGGTCCATCAGAGGTATTGGACAACGGCAAATATGGGTTGTTAAGTCCTGTCGGTGATGAAGAGCAGCTTGCAGAGAATATGCTCGCTGTTTTACAAGCAACTCCAGAAGAATTGCAAACCATCACAGAGAAAGGCTATAAACGTGCGACATTCTTTAACTCAAACAAGATCGTAAGACAATATGAACAAATTTTTCTAGATGTGCTATAATTAATGGTTGTTCACATCGAATTATTTGTTCAAAAGTATCAGTTAAATGAAGGCAAAACTTAAGTTTGCCTTTATAGAAGTGGAGGTTTATCTATTTGTCTCAATCAAGTAAAATTGTCCATATGACGACTGTTCATCACCCATATGATACGAGAATTTATCATAAAGAATGTGTATCACTACAAAAGAATGGATATGATGTGTCGTTAATGGCACCAATCGATGAACAAAGTGATAGTCAGGATGAGCAAAATAAAGTAGACATCATTCCACTTAAGAAGTATGCCAATCGCTGGAAACGAATGCTCTTTGGGCCAATTCAAGCCTATAAACAAGCAAAAAGGATGAAGGCGGATATCTACCATTTTCACGATCCGGAATTAATCTTTGTCGGTTGGCTGTTAAAAAAGAAAGGTAATACAGTCATCTATGATGTACATGAGGATTACTATACAAGTATTATGCAGAAAGAGTATTTTCCTCAGCCCATCAAACGAATCATCGGTAAATTGTACAATAGTATGGAACGGTTATTAGTAAAGAAAATGGAACTGTGCCTGGCAGAAAAATATTACTTTGATCGTTATCAACGAGGGACATGCATCCTCAATTATCCGATCTTGAATGAGAAATTAATCAATCAAGAAATCGATCGAAGTAATATGAGCAACAAATTGTTATACACCGGGAATGTATCGGTGGAAAGAGGTGCATTTTACCATGCTGAAATTCCGCAAATCATGGACAAGCATGTTTATTTAGTTGGGAAATGCTCAAGTAACTTAGCAGAGCAAATGAAAGAACATGCAGGTGACAAGCAAGACTACATCCACTTTGACGGGATTGACCGTTTTGTTGAGCGAGAAGAGATTGATGATTATTATTTAAATGAAAATTGGATTGCCGGTTTAGCGATTTTCCCTGCTACTGATCATTATTTGAAGAAAGAACTAACGAAGTTTTTTGAATATATGAGTGCGGGATTGCCGATCATCTGCTCGAATTTTTCAAGATGGAAAGCATTTATTGACCAGCATCAATGTGGTATTACCGTTGATCCTGAAAATAAGCAAGAATGGATCGATGCTGTTGAATACTTAAACAATCATCCATTAGAAGCGGAGACGATGGGGTATAATGGTAGAAAAGCGGTCTTACAGGAATTAAGCTGGGAATCTCAGGAGAAGAAGCTTTTGGCATGGTATGAGCAATTATTAAATAAATAGGATGGAAAATATGAATGAAATAAAAGATTACAATCTTGTTTCTGTAATTACGCCAACCTATAATTCAGAAACGTATATACGGGAGACGATAGAGTCGGTCCTACAGCAAACCTACTCGCATTGGGAAATGGTAATAGTGGATGACGGTTCAACCGATCAGACAATCTCGATCATTGAAGAATATCAGAAAGAAGACGATAGAATACGACTGATTGCCCTTGAAAGAAACCAAGGAGCAGCGGTCGCCAGAAATACAGCAATCGAAAACGCACAAGGCAGATACATCGCTTTTTTGGATAGTGATGACAGGTGGTTGCCGGAAAAATTGGAAAGACAATTAACTTTTATGCGGCAGCATGATTATGCTTTTACCTATACAAGCTATTTGGAAATTCACTCAGATGATGCAAAAAATAAAGTAGTAACAATTCCTGATGCTGTAGAATATAATGATTTGTTAAAAAACTGTGTGATAGGATGTCTTACAGTTATATTAGATCGAAATAAAATCAATGAAATCCAGATGGTAAATATAAGATCGAGACAAGACTATGCATTATGGTTGAATTTGACACGAAGAGGTTTTACGGCATTTGGTTTGCAAGAAACTTTGGCTAAATATCGAGTTAGACAAAATTCCATTTCTAGTAATAAAATAAAAATGGCTAAACAAAATTGGAAAGTTTATCGAGAAGTAGAAAAACTAAATTTGTTAAAAAGTGTTTGGTATTTTATGCATTATGCATATTTTAAAATAAAAAAATATGTTGTATAATTTCTAAGTATGTTTAAATTTGATGTTTTGTTTAAAAATAACATTATGTAAAACTAGTTAAGATTTTTTCTGAAAATACTTAAATTATAAGAGGTGTAGATAATGGATAGAAAAATAGGGATTGTAGGGTTAGGATATGTTGGTCTACCGATAGC
Organism: Gracilibacillus thailandensis; assembly: GCF_010994055.1. Taxonomy (NCBI): domain Bacteria; kingdom Bacillati; phylum Bacillota; class Bacilli; order Caryophanales; family Bacillaceae; genus Gracilibacillus; species Gracilibacillus thailandensis. The sequence goes on from NZ_WJID01000066.1 coordinate 10,398, forward strand.
AGTTGCGTTTGGGCAACAACACCATGTGGTAGGCTTCGATATTAACGAAAATAGAATTAACACATTAAAAAATAATATTGATTTTACCAATGAGGTAGAGATAGAAGAATTAAAAAAAGCAGATATAGCATTTACATCTGATCCTATTCAACTATCTGATTGTGATTTTTTAATTATTGCAGTTCCAACTCCAATTAATATGAACAAATTACCAGACTTTAAGCCATTAGAAGGAGCTTCACGAACAGTAGGGAAGCACTTGAAAAAAGGTACTATTGTGGTGTATGAGTCTACTGTGTATCCAGGAGCTACAGAAGAGGTTTGCGTCCCAATACTTGAAGAAGAATCAGGATTGAAATCAGGTGAAGATTTCTTTATTGGTTATTCACCAGAAAGAATTAATCCCGGGGATAAAAAACACACATTTAAAACAATCACCAAAGTTGTTTCCGGTCAAACACCAGAAGTACTTGATATCATTTCAGAAGTGTATGAAAGTGTTGTTGATGCTGGAGTCTTTAGAGCATCATCATTAAAAGTAGCGGAAGCTGCAAAAATTATTGAGAATACACAACGTGACGTTAACATTGCATTAATGAATGAATTGGCTATCATGTTTGACCGTATGGGTATAGATACCGCTGAGGTGTTAGAAGCAGCTGGAACAAAGTGGAATTTCTTACCGTTTAGTCCAGGGCTTGTAGGGGGACACTGTATAGGTGTAGATCCATACTATTTAACACACAAGTCTGAAAAAGTAGGTTATAGACCAGAGCTTATTCTTTCAGGACGAAGAATTAATGACGATATGGGTAAATATGTAGCTACAGCTTTAGTTAAAGAAATGATCAAAGAAAAAATCCAAGTTCATGGAGCTTCTGTAACCATTTTAGGTCTAACCTTTAAAGAAAATGTACCTGATTTAAGAAATTCTAGAGTTATTGATGTAATTAATGAACTGAAGGAATATGGTATGGATATTCAAGTTTCTGATCCTTATGCTTCATCAGAAGAAGCAAAAAATGAATACGGTGTGGAACTTATTCCATATGAAGATTTAAAGCCATCTGATGCAGTTGTATTAGCTGTACCGCATCAATTCTATTTAGATAAATCTTGGACTGAATTTGAAAGGTTAGTTAAAAATGATGTAAATATATTAGTTGATCTAAAAAGCAAATTAAATAAAGAGAAATGCCCTGAGAAATTCAAATTGTGGAGATTATAAATAGAAAGAAGCACAATATACAGTTATATTGTGCTTCTTTAAATAATAAATTAATTAATTAATCAACTTTATTTTTATTAATAAAGCCTTCAAACTCATATTCAATATCTAAATCATCGATATCATCCGGGTTTGAATCCCAATTACTTTCTTCAAGGTACTCTGAATGTTTATTACTTGAATTAAATAGCAGATTTTTGAATTTTTTCATTTATATGCTCCTTTATGTCTTGTATATATTTCTATTTTGAACAACAATGAGAATTTTATGATGAGCAATATATTGAGTTGGGGATATGTAAAACCTTTACAAATGAAATTATCTAGGTTAATATGTATTCTTATGTTGATTCGTTGATAAAGTTTTTAGTATTCAACATTAATAAAGAAATAAATATTTTCGAATGATATAGAGGTTCTGGATAGAAAAACGGAACGGTCTAGCTTAAACTATAATTATAGCAGTTGACTTGCAAGCAATTAAAATATAGGTGGGTGTCATTTTGACTTATGCGAAATTACTTATCTGAAATATTAAAAAGAAAAGATTTATTATTATATTTAGTTAAATCAGGTTTAAAAGCTGAGAATAGAGATAGCTATTTAGGATATTTTTGGTGGTTGTTAGATCCTTTATTAAATGTGCTAGTATACTATTTTTTAGTAGTAATCATTCTCCAGCGAGGTGGAGAAAATTATGCTGTTTATTTAGTGATAGGGTTGGTTGTCTGGAGATGGATGAATACAACTGTTAGGTCATCTGCAAAAGCAATTACTAAATATTCATCGATTATTAACCAAGTTTATTTACCCAAATCGATGTTCCCGATAGCTTTATCTACGTCACAATTATTTAATTTTGTATTTGGATTAGTGGTAATAGCAATATTCTTAATAGCATTTGGAGTCATGCCAGGGTGGCAAATAGTTTATTTACCGTTAATAATACTTATTCAGTTATTAATGTTATTAGCTCTTGGTATGTTCATTTCTTATATTTGTGTTTTTATTAAGGATATTGATTATATTTTGTCACACATAATAAGATTGTTTTTTTACGCTTCGCCGATTATCTGGGAAGGAAGTAGACTTCCAGCAGAGCTAGATTGGGTTGTGGCTATTAATCCTGTGGCAATCATTCTTGATGCTTATCGTGCTATATTAATGTATCAGCAGGTTCCAGAATTTACAGGATTATTTGTAATCACTATTGCTTCATGCGTTGCTATTGTATTCATGCTTTACCATTTCATGAAAAATGAGCATAAAATAATTAAAGCTTTATAAATGAGGGTTTTCTATGTCAGTAAATAATAAAGAAATATTAATAAAAGCTGAGAATTTAGGTGTATCCTTTGATCCAAACTTTAAGAAAGACGATTATAAGTCACACGCATTAAATTGGATGAAAAGAAAGAACAAGAATAAAAACAAAAAAAAGAAACTAGTTTGGCCACTGAAAAATATTAATTTTACTGGTTATAAAGGTGAAGTGCTTGGGATAATTGGATCAAATGGAGCTGGTAAAACGACCCTTTGTAAAACTATTTCAAACATTTTAGAACCGGATAAAGGAAGTCTCACTGTTGATGGCAAAGTTACGGCATTATTTTCCTTTGGAATGGGCTTTAATAAAGAATTAACAGGAAGAGAGAATGTGTATCTAAATGGAATGATGTTAGGTATCGAAAAACAGAAAATCGCTCAATTTATTAACGATATTCATGATTTTTCGGGTTTAGAGGAATTTTTTGAAGAGCCAATGAAGTACTATTCCAGTGGTATGAAAGCGCGTCTAGGTTTCAGTGTAGCTGCACATCTAGAGCCAGAAATATTAATCTTAGATGAAGCTTTAAATACAGGTGATACAGAGTTTAGTAATAAAGCATCTAAAAAAATAAAAGAATTAGTTGAAAAGGCAAAAATGGTCATAATAGTTACCCATAGTATTGGATTTGCTAAAAAAAATTGTGATCGATTAATATGGTTAGATAAAGGAGAAGTACGCGAAGTAGGAGACCCTGAACAAATAGTAGAGCATTATAAACAGTCCTTACCACCCAAAAAACCAAGGAAGAAATTAGAAATCGATAAAACAGAGACAATTGTAAAAGATAACACTGTAATTAAGGCTGAAAATATAAGTGTAGCATATAATTTAAAGAAAAAAACACATTGGGCTTTGAAAGAAGTAAACTTCAATATTAAAGAGGGAGAAATTATTGGAGTAATTGGTCATAACGGTGCTGGGAAAAGTACGCTTTGTAAAGTCCTAACGAGAATTCTTGAACCGGAACAAGGGCAAATACAGATTAACGGAGAGACTTCGGCATTGTTAGGTTATGGTACTGGTTTTAATGCTCAATTATCCGGAGCAGATAATATATATTTAAATGGTATGCTATTAGGTATGCCTTTAGATAAAGTAGAAAAAAATTATGATCATATTGTCAAATTCTCAGGATTAGGGAATAAAATCAATCAACCAGTTAAGGAATATTCTAGTGGTATGAAAGCAAGATTAGGTTTTAGTATCGCTTCAACGCTAGAGCCGGATATTTTTATAATTGATGAAGCTTTGTCTACAGGGGATATGGAGTTCAAACAGAAAGCTACTGAGAGAATTCAAGAAATGATATTAAGTGCAAAAGCAGTAATTATCGTTTCACACAGCATGAATTTTGTCAAAACTGTATGTACAAGGGCAATTTGGTTCGAAAAAGGAAGAGTAGCTTTTGATGGAGAACCTGAAGAAGCAATTAATAGATATAAAAAAAGGCTAGCAGAAAAAAAATTAGGTAAATAGGGTGTTTTATAGAATGAAGAAAAAAATCAAAAAAATTATTGTAAGTATAATTGAATTTGGTGCTTATAAAGTAATCTCTTCTAAACATCGTCGTCAAATCGTTGATAAGCTTCCATCTGTAATAAAAAAACGTATTAAGGGTCTTGTCAAAAATGGAAAACAGCAGAAAAAATTCAATAAGGTAGAAAGGCTTAAATATAAATTACGAAACCTTGGTTTTGAAGAAAAAGCCTTGTTTGAATTAGAGCAGCTCATGGAGACCACTAATAATAATTTAATGAAAAAATTAATTGCTTGGGAGTTAGCTGTTTGGCATTCAAATAAACAAACAGAAGAAGGTGCAAGACAAAGTATTAAGTTATTACCAATAGTTTCAAACGGTGAGAAGGACCCAGCAAAATTAAGGCAAATTACTATAATTGAAGCTGAAAATTTAATGTATTTGGGGCATAAAGAACGGGCTAAAAGTATACTAGATAAGATGCTAAGAGTAGAACACCATCCAGATTTATACTTGGCTAGAGCGAATACAGAGGATTCGGTTACTGAGCGCTTAAAATGGGTAAATAAAGTTTACAACTATTTTTCGCTCAGCGAAGTATATTTCACTCAGACAAATGATAAACGGGATCCATATGATCAATTATCATCTGAAAATGCACCTTTGAGAAAGTTTAATGGTTCTAAAGTTACTGTTATTATACCAGTTTACAATGCTGAAGAGGTAATTAAAACTTCTTTATTATCAATTTTAAATCAAACATGGAGTAATTTAGAAGTAATGGTAGTTGATGATTGCAGTAATGATGAGACAGAAAATATCATAAGGAAAATTCAGAAGAAAGATAATAGAGTTCACCTGTTAAAAACGCCATCCAATAGTGGTGCTTATGTAGCACGTAATATTGCCTTATCCCAAGCTACGGGTGATTTTGTTACGATAAATGACGCTGATGATTGGTCCCATAGCAAGAAGATAGAAACGCAAGTGATGCATTTACTGAAAAATGAAAAATACATTGGGAATACCTCTCAACAAGCTAGGGCAACAGAAAATTTGAGTTTCTTTAGAAGAGGTAAACCAGGGTTATATCTATTTAGTAATATGTCTTCTTTTATGTTTAGAAGAAAAGAAGTTATGGATGCAATAGGATATTGGGATTCAGTTAGATTCGGTGGTGATTCTGAATTTATTAAAAGAATTAAATATGTTTTCGGTGAAGAGAGTATTATAGAATTAGAAACTGGTCCTCTATCTTTCCAAAGGCAGAGTGAAACTTCCCTTACTGGTAATTCATCATTCGGATTTCCTGGATTTTTTATGGGAGCAAGGAAAGAATATCTAGAAGCACAAGTATACTATCATAAAAACAATAAAAATTTATATTATGAATTTCCGATGAAAAACAGGCCGTTCCCGGCTCCAGAACCAATGTTGCCACAACGAATTAAAGACAAATCAAATAGAAGACATTTTGATGTTATAATTGTCTCTGATTTTCGATTAGACGGAGGATCCACTTTGTCAAGTGTCGAAGAAATCAAAGCACAACAAAAAGCGGGTTATAAAACAGGAATAATTCAAATGGCACGTTATGATTATCCTCCAAAAAAGAAGATTAATCCTAAGGTTAGAGATTTAATTGATGGAGAAACAGTACAATTATTAGTATACGGAGAAAAAGTTTCCTGTGACGTATTAATTTTACGATATCCTCCTATGTTGCAAGAAAAACAAATTTATATTCCAGATGTGGTTGCTAAAGATGTTAGACTAATTATTAATCAGCCACCTCAAAGTGCTTATGGGACTAATTTTGAAATTCGTTATGATTTAGATGAAATTTATAAAAATATGATTCATTATTTTGGAACGTCAGGTACTTGGCATACTATTGGTCCGCTTATAAGAGAAGCGTTGATCACGCATCATCCAAGTGAAATAGCTAATAAGCCACTATCACAAGATGACTGGTATAATATTATCGATATTGAAGAATGGAATAACTTTCGAAAAACAAAAGAAAACAAACCAGATCTAATTAAAATAGGTAGACATTCAAGAGATTCTTACGTAAAGTGGCCAGAAACAAAAGAAGAAATGCTTTCTGTGTATCCAGAAAACAGTAATTGTCAGATATTGGTTTTGGGGGGAGCGAGTATTCCTAAAAGAGTGATTGGTTACTTGCCGGAAAATTGGAAGGTGTATGAATTTGGCGAGATTTCATCTCAACAATTTTTAAAAGAATTAGACCTATTCATTTACTTTACACATTCCGATTGGGTTGAATCATTCGGACGAGTAATAATAGAGGCTATGGCTGCAGGAGTACCCGTTGTATTACCAAATAACTATAAACCACTCTTTAAAGATGCTGCCAATTACGCAGAGCCTGATGAGGTAGAAAGCCTTATTATGAGATTCCGTAATGACCCATCTCTTATGAAAAGTAGTTCAGAAAAAGCCTTACGTTTTGTAGAAGAAAACTTTAGCTATAGTATGCACCAAAAAAGAATAGAGAAAATTATCTCAAATTAAAAACCAGGCCTATTGGCTTGGTTTTTATTAATTACAAATAACTACAAAAAACTGTCGGTTATTGGCATTTCGTCATATTAATTGAAATTATATATACTACTATAAGCTTGATTTTGATATAATAAATATATGGTTGATAGCTGTAATTTTAATGTCAGAAAGGAAGATTGAATGAAAAGGTTTGTTTGCATAGTTAGTACAATTACATTGTTTATGGTCTCATCTCCAATAATTTATGCTGAAACAACAGAGGAGGTGAACAATGAGCAAATAATTAATAAGGATAGTAGTATTCAAAGTGATTCTGAAAATACAGAAGAGAGTACTACAAATAATAAAAGCGATGAATTAGGACAAAATGAGGTAGACGAAAATTCAGATGAGACTGAACAATCTATTAGTAAAGAAGAACTAACTGATGAAGAAACTGAGGTTAGTGAAGAAGAACAGCTAGATGAACAAGAAGCTAACGGAGAAACAAAAGCTAGTGATGAAGAAGTAGTAGTAGATAAACAGGTTACTACAATGCAAACTACAGCTCAACCATCATCACCCGATGAACTATATGAAATGGCCAAAGAAGAACGAACTGCTACAGGGAAGTTAGAACTATTTGCTCAAGGAATGGAACAATACCCTAATGATTCCAGATTTGAGCAAGGTGTGCAATCGAGTGCGCTATCACTCTTAGATTGGGCAAGAAAAAAACAGAATCGTGATGAATTTGAAACAGCTATTGATCGCTATCAAACTATAATCGAAACTTATGGTGTAAAAGACGAAATAGTTAATTTAACGCAAAAATATTTAGAGCATGCTCAAGCAAACAAAGCCATTCCATCTGCTGACACACTATATGAAGAAACTCAAAAAGAGACAACAGTCTCAGGTATATTTAATACTTTTCTTAATGCGTATAAGTGGCATCCTTTTGATGAAAAAATATATGAAGGATTTTTAAATAGTCAAGAGTCTTTGTTTGATTGGGCGAAAAAGCAACATGATAAAGCAGGATATGAAATAGCTATTGAACGTTATGAAATGATTTTAAGCGCACCCTTAGTTCATCAAGAGATCCATAAAAATGTAAAACAACGTCTTCAGTATGCACAAAAAGGAAAGAGACCGGCAGATGTTATTTATGGATTAGCAGTTAATGAACGAACAGCATCCGGACAACTTAATTTGTATCTTGAAGGGTATGAATTCTATCCCAATGATACCCGTTTCCACAACGGAATTAATCAAAGTGCTAAAAATTTATTGAATTGGGCAAGGAAAAACCAAAATAATGGTGATTATGAAACAGCTATTGAGAGATATCAAATAATCTTAAGTACACCAAAAATCACCGATAATTTAAAAATGCAAACATCAAATTATTTAGAATTAGCAGAAAATCAGCAGCAAATACCATCAGCAGATAAGTTGTATAAAAGCGCACAAAAAGAAACAACCGTTTCAGGTATCTTTAATGCTTATGAAGTAGCTTATGGTTTATATCCAGAGGATGATCGATTTCATCAAGGATTTCTGGATAGTCAAAAACAATTGTTTAACTGGGCGAAGTTACAACATGATAGAGCAAGGTACGAAACGGCTATCGAAAGATATAATATGATTCTAAGTGCTTCTATAAAAAATCAGGATATTCTGAAACAAGTTGAAAGTAAACTAGAAGATGCTCAAAATGGTAAACGGCCAGCAGATGTTATATATAAAGCTGCCCAAGAAGAAACAACTGCTTCAGGAACTGTAGATCTCTTTGCAGAAGGTTATAATTTCTATCCAAATGATAAACGCTTTGAAGAAGGTCTAAAAAAAAGTAGTCAAACTCTATTTGAATGGGCTACAAAAAAACATCAAAAAGGTAATTATGCAACTGCAGAAGATAGATATATATATATATTAAATCTACCACTTATTACAAATGAACTTTCTGATCAAGTAACATTTCAATTAGGTTATGCAGAGAAAAATAAATTAATTCCTTCTGTTTCTAATTTAATAACAGAAGCTATGAATCTAAATACTTTGAGTGCACGTCTAGATTTACTAACAGACGGTTATGCTATCTATAAAGGAGAACAATCGTTAATTGACGCTATTAATGAAGTTGCCGAGTCAATGTTAGATTGGGCTACAAGTAAGCATAATGAAGGAGATTACGGGATCGCATCAGCTCGATACAAGACTATTATAGATACACTAGCAGTCTCTAAAGAGCTAAAAAAATCAGCTCAAATGAAATTAAATTATGCACAGGAAGAGAATATTTTACCTTCAAGTGAAGAATTACTAGAAATTGCACAAGATCAAACTAGTGCATCAAAAATCCTAGAATCATATATTGATGGATACATTTTATATCCTAGTGATTCCAGGTTTATAGAGGGAATAAACGGTGGAGCACAAGCATTGTTAGATTGGGCAACTAAACAACATCAAAATAGTAACTATGATACGGCAATAGATCGTTATCAAAAGATACTATCAGCACCTAAAGTAGAAAACACAATATCAAAGGAGGCAGAAATTAAATTAAAATATGCCTTAAATAGAGGTGGCTTCCCATCCTCAGATTACTTATATATGCAAGCCGATCGGAGTGATAGTGCTTCTACTAAATTTGAGCTGTTTGAAGAAGGCACTATATTATATCCGAATGAAAATAGGTTTTTCACTGGGTTGAATTCTAGTGCATTAAATCTATTATTATGGGCAATGAAACAACATGAGAATACTAGATTTGATGTTGCAATTGATCGATACAATAAATTACTTGCTTCGCCCGAAGTATCTGATAGTGTTAAAGATATTGCGGAAAGAAACAAAACTTTAGCAGAGCAGTCTAAAGTGCCTACTAGACAAGTTATTGAAAATAGCAACTATAATGTTTCTTTAATGGAAGCTCTTAGTTCTCAGATGAGTTTGTCTACACCGCCTCAAACTGATAAATACCGAAATCAACCTGCTTATATTCATAGTTCATTCGTGTCTAGTTCTGGGAAAGTAGAAAAAAATGCGAATATTTATGCCTCTACTAATCCTGATAGCCATATTTATACCTCATATAATAAAGGTGAGAAAATATCGGTAATTAAGAGTGTGAGAGGTGAAACGTGGAACGGAAGCAATACATGGTATGAAATTAGTCTAGGTGCTTGGCGAAATGCAAAAGCCTCAGATGTAGTAACATACTTAGACCCTGAAAATAACGATCTTTATCAACACTTAGTATTGACTTCTAGCCCTGGAGTGTCAAATACACAACTAAATAATATACTTTCAGGAAAAGGTATTTTATCAGGAAAAGGTCAGGTGTTTATTGAAGCAGGATTAGAACATTCTGTTAATGAGATTTACTTAATTTCACACGCAATACTGGAAACAGGTCATGGTACTTCTGATTTAGCTAATGGAATTAAGGTCGGTAAAGATTCAAATGGAAATCTCAAACTAGTGAATTCTAAAAACAAAGATAGTTTATCCAATATTAGAACTACTTATAACATGTTTGGAATTGGAGCAGCAGATAGCGATGCAAAAAGACTAGGTGCTTTTAAAGCATATAGAGAAGGTTGGTTTTCGCCAGAAGCGGCAATTATGGGTGGTGCTAAGTTTATTGGTGGATCTTACATTCATAATAGTTATAAACAAAATACCCTTTACAAAATGAGGTGGAACCCAGCAAATCCAGGCTATCCGCAATATGCAACAGATATGGCATGGGCAACCAAACAAATAAGTAATATAAAATATCTGTACAGTCAATTGGATAATCCGATACTTCATTTTGATATTCCGAACTACAGATAATATAACTAAGGATCCCTGCAGTGACAGGGATCTTTTTCTTTTATTTCGTGAATCTTCCCAAAAAAAAAACCTTATGGTATGATACATTATGAGCATTTCATCAAATATCCTAAAATTTAATGGAGGTTAACGTTTTGAATTACAAAGTAGGAGTTAATGACACTTATTGGAATAGAAGGACTAACATGATGTATTACCAATACATTGACTTTTTAGTGAGAGCATTTGCAATAAATGCAAAAAATATCCTTGATGTAGGAACAGCTAATACAGCATATATTGAGAATTTCGATTGGATATCTGATAAGTATACATTAGATATAAGTAAACCCTATTCTTCCCCGAACGTTACCTCGATAGAAATGGATTTCTTGGAGTTTAATCCTGAAAATAGATTCGATTTTGTAACTTGTCTTCAAGTATTAGAACATATTCCAAAAGTGGATGAATTTGCAAAAAAGTTACTTGAGGTTTCGGATAGGTTGTTAATATCCGTACCTTATAATTGGATTGAAGGTTCAGAAGATGAGCACATCCATGACCCAGTAGATTTAGATAAAGTAAATAAATGGTTTGGAAGAGAACCTAGTTATTATATAATAGTTGAAGAACCATTAAGGGATATCAAGAAAGGCAAACATAGGAGACTTATTTGTTACTATCAAGATGAACCAGTTAATTATAAGAAAGCCTTACAAAATGTGAAAGAGGGGTATACTAAAGAAATAAAAATGAATAGTGAATATGGTAACTCCAACCAGAATTTATTACTGAACACAATAGACTTACTGAGAAAAGAACAAGAAATGAATCATGAAATATTAGAGACAGAATTTGCAATAAGAGATATTGAAACTCGACTAAAAGAGCTAAGAAACGAGAATAAATCAAAAAGGCAAAAAATTAAAGCCTTAGAAGATCAAATTAAAAAACAATCAGAAAAAATAGTTTTGTTTCGTAATAAGCAGAAATATTGTAAAAGACAATATACTAAGATTCAAAATAGCCGTGCATGGAAAGTGACTGATCCAATACGCAGAATCAAAAAGCTTGTTAAATAAATATGATATTAACTTATCGGAGGGCTATATTTTGACTTCAGAACAAACAAATATCAATAAGCAGAAAAAATTCAATGAATTACAAAAACAACTCAAAGAATTAGAATTGCGCTTAGAAGAAGAAGAAAAAAAGGAAAAGAAACTAATAAATAAATTTAATGAATTGAACTTAAAGTCAGAAACAACGGATGATTTATATAGAAAGGAATTATCAAGAAAAAAGAAAGAAGAAAAGAAGCTTAGAAGAATAGAAAATAGCAGAATTTGGAGATTGACATTTCCTATTAGATATACTATTGCTTCTCTCAAAGGTAAGAAATATAAAGAAGAATTCAATATAAAAACTAATAATAAAAAGTCAGGAAAAGGTTCATTAGAAAAAATAAAACAACTTGAAAAGGCATTATGGGGAGGTTTCTCTAAATACGCATTACCGGAAGTAGAAGATATAAAAAATTCTTTATCAGAACCAACAAATATAAAAATAAGAGCAGCTTGGATTTTAGCCAAATGGTACTATGACTTGCAAGATTATGATCGTGCTTTGGAGGAAATAAAATATGTAAACGAATTTGATATGAGAAAAAACACTTTTTTAAGTAACACAATATCAGAAATAAAAGTTTTAAGAAGCCAAGGACAATTGGATTTGGCAAAAAATAAATTATGGAATATTTCTGAAGATGTTGGTTTTAATTCTGAGTTTATTTTAGCAATGGCTCATGTAGAAAAATCGCCTGAAAGCAAATTAAAATGGTTAAATTTAATTTATGAAAAACATGGCTATACATTAGTTGAAAAAAGAGATAAGGAAAGAAATTTAGCATTAGATAACTTAATATCTAACTCAAAAAAGGCTGATTCTAATCTAAATCAATATAAAATTAGTATCATTGTTCCTGCTTTCAAAGCGGAAGATTCGATACATATTGCTCTCAATAGTTTGTTAGAACAAACAGTAAAAAATATTGAAATAATTGTTGTGGATGATTGCAGCCCAGATAATACAGCTGGGATCGTTCAGGAGTTTGTTAAAAGAGACTCAAGAGTAAAATTAATTAGAAAAGAAAGAAACGAAGGTGCATATGCAGCAAGAAATGAAGGACTTCTTCAGGCAACAGGTGATTATATAACGGTTCATGATAGCGATGATTGGTCTCATCCTCAGAAGTTGGAAATCCAATTAACTGAAATATTAAAAAAACCAAATGTTATAGGTTCTTTTTCTAATTTAATTAGAATTTCAAATGAACTATTGCCTATTAATGCAGGATCTCTTCTAAGTAAAAGATTTCTTATTATGAATACCTCTTCTTTATTATTCGATAGAAAGGTTATTTCAGTTATTGGTGGATGGGATAGTGTAAGAGTAGCAGGAGACACGGAATTTTTATGGAGACTCCAAAAGGCATTTGGGGAAGATAGTCTAGCTCTAGTAGAACCTAATGTACCTTTATCTTTAGCTTTATTTAGTGAAAGTTCTTTAACTGGGACAAGTCAAACCCATGTTAAAACAATAAGATTTGGATTAAGGAGAATTTATAGAGAAGCAGGAGAATGGTGGCAGAATAATGTAGAGAACGAAAAAGATTTATTTGTTGATCCGAAAAGATATAATAAAAAATTTCCTAGGCCGATTCCTATCATGAATAAAAAACCAGAGGACTTAACTTATGACTTTGTATTTATAGGAGATTTTGCATCAGAGGAAAGCATACAATCTATTTTACGAAATATGAATGATGCTGGTGAAAAAAATAAAAAAATGGCTATATATCATTGGCCATATTATCAAAATGACATTAAAAGCCCAATTATTGACGAGGTTTATAAGCTATGTAACAAGTATGATGTAGCATTACTGATTCCTAATGAAGAAGTAAATACAGGTACTACCCTTGTATATACCTCGCATGTTTTAGATTACGTTCTAGATGGTGGACCTAATATCGATTCTCATGAGTCTTTTATAATAGAAAATAAAGAAATAAGTGAGGAAAGTAAAAAATTAAGAGAGAAAAATTTACTAAATGTATGTAATATTTCAGCTAAATGGAAAAGTAAATTCGATATTTAAATCTAGTGTTTAAGGGGAATTAATTTATGAATGGTTTTAAAAAAAGAAGTATTTCTTTTCATCAGTTAGAAAATGAAATACTTGTCCAAGAGGAACCTTTTATTCTTGATGTTGAAAAAGAAGGTATACACTTTGAATTTTTACTTAAAACGAATATGGACAACGATAAAGCTATTGTCCTTGGATCTGGAGCTTATGATGCAAGTTCAGAGTTACAACCACCTATTTTCCAAAGACATAAATGGTTAGGGGATTTTGGAGAGAATCTTATATATTATAACGACCCTACTTTATACCATGGAAATATAAATATAGGTTGGGGATTTGGACGAGAAGATGTCCATTATTTAGAAGAAATTTCTACTATTATTAAATATTTATTAATGAACCTAAATATATCTTTAAATAAAACTTTACTATATGGAAGTTCTGCTGGTGGGTTTATGTCTTTGATGTTAGGGGGGCTTTTAAAGGAACCAATTGTATTGGTAAATAACCCTCAAACAATAGTATGGAATTATTATGAACGACATGTAAATGCCCTGTTTTTAAGTACATTACCTGATATGAATAGAGAAGACATTATTAAGAAGTACAAAAAACGATTGAATGTAATCCATTTTTATAAAGAAAAGGAAGTTGTACCTAGAATTATTTATTTACAAAATATTTCAAGCACCCGGGATATAACACATCACCTTGATCCTTTTATTTTAGGTTTAAAGGATATTGATGCCATGAATTTTAATGAAAAAATAGAGGTCATACTATATGCAGATAAAAAGTCTGGACATAATCCACTTAAGAAAAAAGAAACGTTAAAACATATAGAAAAAGCTCTCAATTTATTATAAAATAGCGGTGGAGATCAAAGTTCTAAATGATATAGTTATAGCTTAAATCTATATCATTTAGAACCGAATGAAATATACCATTATGTTGAATACAAATATACGTTTTCGGTTGCTACACCTCAAAAGTTCGAGTGCAATGCTTAACTTTTGGGGTGTATTTTTGGATTTGTTTAGTTCAATTAACCTACTTTAACACTTCTATAATAGACCATTATAATAGTTAAATTCTAGTAAAATGAATCATTGGTTCTATTACTTATTGTCTGAATTTGTTATAATGTAAATGGTTGCTTATCATCATTATTTACTTAGTTCACGAGAAAGGGAGATGTAATGAAAAAGCTAGTTTTGGTACTTAGTATCACGTTATTTTTGGGTACATCCACAACCCTTTATGCGGAAACAACAAATGAGAACGAGGTGTTTATTGAAACAGAGGAGAAAAATATTGCGACCAACGAAGAAAATATTACTAAGGAATCAGAAGAAGAAGGAAATAAGATTGAAGGTAATGTGGATGAACAGTCTAAAGAACAAGATGTGAAAAGAGAGCTTGTGGAAAGCAAAGACAAAGATGTTTCAGATGGTGAAGAAAAAACATCATTACAGACAATGCAAATAAGTTCTTCGTTAACAGCAGATAAGCTATATGAACAAGCAAAAAATGAAAGATCAGCCACAAGTAAAGTCAAGTTATTTGAACAAGGGTATCAACAATATCCCAATGATGATAGGTTTGAACATGGTCTTCAAGATAGTGTATTAAATTTGTTGGATTGGGCTAGCAAAAAACAAAATAATGGTAAATATGAAATTGCGAAAGATCGTTATCAAACTATTTTAGGCACCAATGGAGTAAAGTCAGATATCGTAGAACTTACAAAAAAATATCTAGAACAAGCAAATACTCTGAACAAAATACCTTTACAATCTAACTTGGAGAATAAAATACAACAAGAAACGACTGTTTCAGGAATTTTTGATGCTTACTTAGAAGCTTATAAATGGTATCCATATGATGATCAAATCATAAATGGATTCTTTAAAAGCCAAAAAGCATTATTTAATTGGGCAAAAAATCAACACGATCAAGCTAGATATGACACAGCAGAGTCCAGATATAATAAGCTACTAGCTGCTCCAATCATTAACAATGAAATTGAGGATCAGGTCAAACAAAGATTAGCAGATACTCAAAGTGGCAAGCGACCATCAGATGTCATTTATGATATGGCCAAACAGGAAAAAACAGTTACTGGTAAAGTTCGCCTTAATGTGGAGGGACTGGAGTTTTATCCAGATGATATTCGTTTTCAAAGAGGCTTACAAACTAGTGTTGAAAATCTATTGAATTGGGCGAGTAATAAACAGAATAATAGTCATTTTGGAACGGCAATTGATAGGTATTTGTTTATATTGGAAATTGAGGGTATATCGTCTGAATTACAAATGAAAACGGAGAAGTTCCTTCAATTAGCTGAAAATGAAAAGTTTATTCCGAAAGCTGATGATTTATATGATAGAGCGAGGAAACAAACAACTGCATCAGGATTAATGGATTCCTATCAAGAAGCTTATGTTTGGTATCCAGAAGACAGCCGTATAGTCAAGGGGTTCTTAGCAAGTCAAGAAAATCTGTTTGATTGGGCAAAAAATAAACATGATCAAGGAGATTATTCAACAGCTCTAACTCGATATGAAAAAATATTAAATGCATCACTAGTAAATGATAACATCATTAACCAAGTGAAACAAAGACTAGATGATGCGAAAGCTGGAAAAAGGTCATCTGATGTAATTTATAAAGCTGCAAAAAATGCATCAACAGCCTCAGGGATTCTAGATTTGTATCTAGAAGGGTATAAATTTTATCCTAACGATCAACGCTTTGTAAATGGAGTACAAGAAGGTGCTGATGGACTATATGAATGGGCAACCAATCAGCATAATAAGAGCAATTTTGCTGTGGCAACTGCTCGGTATCTAAAGTTACTAGAAGTTCCAAATATTTCAGATAAACTTCGAAATAAAATTACACTTCAATTAAGTTATGCAGAGGGCAATAAAAGTATTCCTACACCTTCACAAATGATTGAAAATGCATTAAATCAAAATATTTTGTCACAGAAGTTAGAAGTACTTGTTAGAGCTTATTATTACTTCGATGAAAGTAATACAGCTATCGAAGTAGCAATAAATGATGTTATTTCATCTTATTTATCATGGGCAACTGGTAAACAAAATGAGGGTGAATACCAAACTGCGATTGCTAGATATGAAAAAATCTTGGAAAAACCGGCAGTAGGAGATAAGTATATTAGAGAAGCAGAGACAAAATTAAAATACGCAAAAGAAAATAAAAAGATCCCAACTGCAAATGAGATGTTGCATTATGCGGAGCAGCAGACGACAGCATCGGGAATACTAAATGCTTATTTAGAAGCATTAGCTTTTTATCCGGAAAACGATCAAATTATCGAAGGTGTAACCTATGGAGCTAGTAATTTGTTATCCTGGGCTACATCCCAACATAATAGCGATAATTATACAACTGCTATTGATCGTTATGAGATACTGTTAAAGGTACCAAGACTTGATAAAATGTTATTGAAAGAAATAGAGATTAAGCTAGCATATGCTAAAAAGTCCAATAAAATTCCTTCCGCTGATTATTTATTGAAAGAAGCAGAAGCGAAAACGACAGCATCAGGAATATTTGATGCATATGAAGCGGGAGCCATTCTATATCCTAATGATTCACGAATTAATGCAGGTGTGAATTCTAGTGCTCTTAATCTTTATTCTTGGGCTACAGCACAACATGAAGCTAGAAAATTTGATGTTGCAATTCGCAGATATAACAAAATAACAGCATCACCATTTGTTTCAGATGATATCAAAGATATGGCAAAAGAAAACAAATCCTTAGCAAAGCAGTCTAAAGTTCCAGAAAGTACCGTGAAAATATTCCTAGATCCTGGTCATGGTGGTAGTGATCCAGGAGGTTCTGGTTATGGTCTAGAAGAGAAGAAAGTTGTATTAAAAATCGCTAATTATACTAAAAACTATTTAGAGAAGAATTATCAAGGTGTAGAAGTTAAACTTTCTCGTTCGGTTGATACTTTCGTAGGACTCGAAGCAAGATCTCAATTAGCTAATAATTGGAGAGCTGACTATTTTGTTAGTTTTCATACGAATGCGTTCGATGGAAAAGCAAGCGGATTTGAGAGTTATATCCATAATGGTAATATATCAAGCTTGACCAAGAACTTGCAAAAAGAAATTCACACATATCTTGTTGGTGAAATGGGCTTTAAGGACCGTGGTATGAAACAAGCAAACTTCAATGTATTAAGAAATACTAACATGCCGGCGATTTTAATGGAGTATTTATTTATAGACAATAAATCGGAAAATAAATTATTAAGTAGTGAAGCTTACTTGAAAAAAATAGGAGAAACAACAGCTAAAGCAGTTGCAAGTTCATTCCATTTAGTATCTAAATAAGTATAAAATAAAACCGAACTTCTCAGAAGTTCGGTTTTATTTATTGCATCAAAGTATCTGTAGTAAATTCAACTTGCCTCATAAGTTTCTGAGTCCTCTGTCCCCTCGACATTTTCTTCATCAGTTAAATCCAAATGTGTCTGTAAAATTTCCTTCGTCTTCGCAAGGTGTTGTTCATCAAGACCATAATAATAAATATTATTTAACCAGAGGTCACTGCCTTCAAGATTCAATGTTTCCATATCAATGTTACCAGATGTACCATAAGATAAGAAAGCTTTCATTTCATCAAATGTTAAGTTTGTCGTCATGTTGCTACCGACAGCTTGAATCGCATCATCTAGTTTAAATACAGAATTAACAGATGTTGCTTTATTAATAACAGCTTTCATGATTTCTTGTTGTCTTTTACCGCGTTCTATATCATTATCAATTTTCCTTGTTCTAGCTAACGCTAATGCTTCTTCACCATTTAAATTCTGCTCACCAGGAAGAAGATGAATGGAGTCACGCTTATCATTTGAATCGGATTCGGTAAATTCAAATGGAACTTCCATTTTTACACCACCGATTGCATCAATGACATCAACAAAGGCATTAAAATTCAACTTCACGTAGTAGTCAACAGGAACATCTAAGAAAGATTCTACCGTTTCTATCGTCGCATGAACGCCACCAAATGCATGGGCATGCGTTATTTTGTCTTCATAACCGACTTCAGGGACATAAACATATGAATCACGAGGGATACTCAGCATTTTTACACTATTATCATTTTTGTTTAGGGTAGCTAAGATTAATGCGTCAGATCGAACAGGTTCATTCTTTTCTCCTCTGTGTTCACTATCATCTACACCGATAAATAATACGGACACATGATCCTCTGTAGGATCGACCTCTTTTGCACGTAATTCTGATTTATTATCGTCACGCCCATCACTTTCATAAGAATCTGACACGGCTTTTTCTGCTTCATTGACTAAGTTAATTGCATAAGCAGAGACAGCGCCAATTAATATAATTAAAGGTACGAAAATAAAGAATAAAATTTTCTTACGTTTACTTTTCTTTTTCTTTTCTTTTATTTGAATTCTGGAATTCACATCTTTTTTTGACATCGTATTTCCCCCGATTTCTAGAATAGCCCACACTAACTATCATTTTACTATGAAATGATGTGGACGTAAATTGGATTTCAGAAAAAATTTTACAATTTAATATATTAGACGTCATTTTGCAACAAAAGTTACAATGTATTAATGAAATAATTAGATCCTATGTTATATATATAAAATGTGATAAGATGATATATGATTACAATAGTGTATAGAAGGGACGAAATCATATGAAAATAGCTGTAGCAGGAACAGGCTATGTTGGGTTATCAAATGCAATATTATTGGCACAGCATAATGAAGTATATGCTTTAGATATAGTAGAAGAAAAAGTACAACTTATTAATAATAAAAAATCTCCAATTATTGATCCAGAGATTGAAGATTTTCTGGCAAACAAAGAATTAAATTTAACAGCAACAACAGATCCAAAGCAAGCTTACCATAATGCAAGCTATGTGATAATATCAACCCCTACGAACTATGACCCTGATAAAAATTATTTTGATACATCAACTGTAGAAAAAGTGATTGATACGGTGTTATCTATTAACCCAGATGCAACGATGGTAATTAAATCAACGATACCTGTTGGATATACGTTAGAATTGCGTGAAAAGTTTCAAACAGAGAACATCATCTTTTCACCAGAGTTTTTAAGAGAAGGAAAAGCGCTGTATGATAATTTATATCCCTCTCGTATTGTTGTAGGAGAACAATCAGAACGTGCTCGTATCTTCGCAGATTTGTTGACAAATGGTGCAATCAAAGAAGATATTGATATCCTTTTTACTAATTCAACAGAAGCGGAAGCGATCAAACTATTTGCGAACACTTATTTAGCGATGCGAGTTGCTTTCTTTAATGAGTTAGATACCTATGCCGAGGTACGTGGTCTCAATACGAAACAAATTATTGAAGGAGTTGGTTTAGATCCAAGAATCGGCAAACATTATAATAATCCTTCTTTCGGTTATGGTGGCTATTGTCTGCCTAAAGATACAAAACAATTACTGGCAAATTACCAAGACGTACCAAATAATATTATGGCAGCGATTGTAGATGCGAATCGTACCCGTAAGGATCATATCGCATCCAGTATTTTAGCAAAGAATCCAAAAGTAGTTGGTATTTATCGCTTAACAATGAAAACAAATTCTGATAACTTCAGACAATCTGCTATTCAAGGTGTCATGAAACGTTTGAAAGCAGAAGGTGTGGAAGTCGCCGTATACGAACCAAACCTACATGATGAAACATTCTTTAATTCTAAAGTAATCAACGATTTTGATACTTTTACAGAAGTTGCAGATGTGATTGTTGCGAACCGTTTAACAGATGAATTAAAAGCTGTGAAAGATAAAGTGTATACACGTGATCTGTATAGTAGAGATTAATTATGAAGAAACGGTCTGGATTTAATCATTTAAATCGTATATTTATAGTATACATGGAGTAAAATCATGCTATAATGGTGCAAGATATTTGTACAACGATATAAGAAAATATGTTAAAATTCGTTAATAGGATTTCCATTAATTTAAGTAGGTGTGAATATGTTTAACATAACGGAGTTAATCGTAGCGTTTCTAATATCTGCTACCGTAGCATTTGCGTCAACTCCTCTTATCAAAAAATTTGCATTTAAGGTAAAAGCTGTAGACCTACCAGGTGAAAGAAAAAAACATAATGGTGCCAAAGCACGATTAGGTGGTCTAGCCATTGTATTGGGGGTTGTTGCAGGCTTACTTTATTTACAACCACAGCATCCGCATATGCTAGAGATTATCATTGGTGGTATCATCATTATTATTACAGGAGTTATTGATGATATAGTCGGACTAAAAGCATATCAGAAATTAATCGGGCAACTTGCCGCTGCGCTTGTTGTTGTTTCTTCTGGATTAGTAATAGATAAATTAACGTTGCCTTTTGTAGGAACAGTTCAATTAGAAGGATTCGGCTTAATTCTTACCATTATATGGGTTGTCGGTGTCTCTAATGCCATTAACCTTATCGATGGTTTGGATGGACTTGCCGCCGGCGTATCAGCGATAGGTTTAACCAGCATTTTAATTATTGCGATCACAGATTACCGTATGATTGTTGTTTATTTAGGAATGGTTTTAGTTGGAAGCTGTCTTGGTTTTCTATACCATAACTTCTATCCGGCCAAGATTTTTATGGGCGACACGGGTGCTTTGTTTTTAGGATATGCGATTTCCGTCATATCCATGCTCGGTCTCTTTAAGAATGTCGCCTTTTTTAGTTTTATCATACCAATTATTATAATAGCTGTACCGATTTTTGATACGCTCTTCGCCATTGTGCGTCGCTTGATCAATAAGCAAAATATAGGTACAGCTGACCGCAAGCATATCCATTACCAGCTAGTCGATATGGGCTACAGCCATCAAACTTCTGTGCTAATTATTTATGCATTTAGCGGCTTCTTCGGTATTATGGCGATTATCTTTAACAGTGCAACCATGTTAACGTCATTGATTATTTTAGGATTGATTATTATCGGTATTCAGCTAATTGCTGAATTATCCGGAATCGTTATGAATGGACATCAGCCAATAATAAGCAGTGTAAGAAAGATACTTGGAAAAAATCAAAAAGTTTAATAAATAATCAGCTCTATTTATTTAGAGCTGATTATTTACTCATAATTTCATCGTTGGAAGGAACATAGATCTATGTTGTTTAATTCAGTACCTTTTATATTTGTATTCTTACCAGTAGCAGTTATAGGATATTTTATTTTAGCGAAGATTGCTTCGGGAAAATTTTCTAAAATATGGTTAATAATATGTTCATTATTCTTCTATGCATATTGGAATCCCATCTATATCTTTTTAATAGTTGGATCAATGATTGTGAACTTTTCAATCTCAAAATGTTTTTCTCAAAATTTGAATAGGAAAATTAGAAAAGGCGCAATAGTCCTTGGTATTTTATTTAATATAGGCTTACTTGGTTATTTTAAATATGTCGACTTTTTTATTAAAAATATCAATGCAGTATTCCAAACTGAAATTGCTATGCTTCATATCATGTTGCCGTTAGCGATTAGTTTCTTTACTTTTCAACAAATAGCATATCTTGTGGACAGATATAAAGGTAATTACACAGACCCAAAGCTGTCAACTTATTTATTATTTGTTACTTTCTTTCCGCAATTAATAGCAGGACCAATCGTACATCATAAAGAAATGATGCCTCAGTTTGAAAATGAAGAAAACAAACGAATAAACTGGGATAATATAGCTAGAGGTTTATTTATTTTTATTATAGGATTAACAAAAAAAGTCGCAATTGCTGATACGGTAGCAATTTGGGCAAATGCAGGTTTTCAAAACTACGAAAATTTAAGTACTATTGATGCTTGGTTGACTTCATTAAGTTATACAACACAACTATATTTTGACTTTAGTGGTTATTGTGATATGGCAATAGGGATAGGACTTTTATTTAATATTAAATTACCAGTTAATTTCTTTTCACCTTATAAAGCCCGTAATATCCAAGATTTTTGGAACAGATGGCATATGACTTTAACTCGCTTTTTAACACATTACATTTATATACCTTTAGGTGGAAATCGTAAAGGTATAAGTAGAACATATGTCAATATATTAATAGTTTTCTTTATTAGTGGGATATGGCATGGCGCTGGATGGACATTTATTATTTGGGGAATGCTTCATGGAATAGCTTCAGTAATTGTGCGGTTAATGAAAAAAATCAATCTTTCATTCCCATGGGTTGTATCATGGTTTCTTACATTTATATTTGTGAATACAACATGGGTGTACTTTCGAGCAACCAGTTTTGATCAAGCAAATACAATAATTAAAAAAATGTTCTTGTTTGAATATAATTATGAGTATCCAATTCGAAAATTCTTTAATAAACCAATGGAAATATTCGCTGCAGGTAATGAATATGATTTTATACTCTTTCATTTGGATAATCCAAAGATAATTGTCGCAAGCTTGTTTGTTTTATTATTGATTTCATTTATTGGTAGAAACTCTATAGAATTATTAGAAGGTTTTAAAACAAATCTTACCAATATAGCTTTTGTACAATTATTAGTAGCTATTACATTAGTGGTAATATTTTTCATTAATAAGAATAGTGAATTTTTATATTTTAATTTCTAATTTAAAGGAGTGTTTGAGGTGAATGCAAAGAAGTGGCTTATACTATTAATCTCCTCAGGTACTTTATTCTTAGGATTGCCCGTTGGTGCAATCATGGGATTTAATATGTATGTAGATCCATTATGGAATTTTGATCATAGTAATAAGTACAATAGTGTGCAACGAGGATTTAATGAAAGACAGCAAAAAACAAATGATATTACATTTGGAGATGAGTTTGATTATGATAACTTGCTTATTGGAACAAGCAGGACAACCTATATGAATCAGTATCATTTTAGTGAACCTACTTATAATTATGGATTAAGTGCACAATCATTTTTAGAGTATCCTTATTACATTGAATATGCGAAAAAACAAAATGACCGACCATTCAAAAAAATCTATATGGAGATGTATTTGAACTCATCTCATAGTGGTCACGAAATTACAAGAGAACATCCGGATGTTCATATTTCAACAACAAATGAACCCTTTTACAGATATACCTCTTTATTTTCTTATGATACTTATCAAAAATCTAAGGAAAGTATTAAAATGTCTACAAAAGGTGAATTCACAGGGCACAGGGCATATAAAAGAAATAATGTTGCATTTACTGGTCAAGATGGGTCAGATATTCTAGAAAAAATCAAGGAATATGAAAAAAAGATGTCAGAAAGAGAAATGGAAGAATACGACTTTAATCCTGATTATGAAGATATGTTACAGGACATTATCGATAGTAATCCAACGACAGAATTTGTTCCGTTTACAGAACCGATGCCAGCCCGTAAACTAGTGGCTATGTTGAAAATAGAAGGCTATCGTGATGGCTTTGATAAATGGTATCATGCGATGGTAAACCAGTTTGATAAAGTGTATTCTTTTCAAATGATCTCTCCGATTACAGAGAATGTAGAAGGGACATGGTTTGATTTAACTCATATTAATCATAAGAAAGCAGACAGATTAATTGAAGCCTTGGAAAAACCAGAAGAAAATGATGATATCATCACCGTCGTTACAAAAGAAAATGTAGATGAATATTTAGATAGTTTATTCCAGCAGGTTGATAATTATAATCCAAAGAACAAGTAGCCCTTATCACAGGGCTACTTGTTCGTTATTCGGTAAAACTAATTGATTTAAACTTAAGATTAAATCTTCAGGAATTATATACACTGTACTGGAGTCATTTTGATTCATAATCGAACCTTCATCTTCACCTAGATTCATGTAATATTTTGAAGTGGATTTATCTTGAAACATGAAAGTAACTGCATAATCTGACTTTAAAACATCAACAACACCCTTTATTCGTTCTCCTCGTTTTACCATTTCCGCAAAAGTAGAAATTGTCTCGATTTCTTCTTGAGAATAAACAATATAAGGATCCTCTTCATCGGAGTTAACCTTTCCAATCTCTGAAATTGATATACTTTCGATTATTCTTCCATCTAACTGAACTGGAATTGTCTTTTGATCTTTTTTTATAATAGTGTCTTCATTACTTTGACTTTTTATTGTTTGTTGGCTACAGCTAATAACACAAAATATACACAACAGAGAAAAGCTAAACATTAATAGTTTCATGTACATACCTCCTAGGTTCTTTATATAATTAAACGGTACTGTTTATAAAAGGTTACAGAAATAATTTGAATCTTCAAAGAGACACGACCACACCTCTGAATTTGATTAGAGCGATGTGAAGGAAATTTGTTTATGGCATACTAAAAATGTAGCAATTGGCATTTA
>NZ_WJID01000067.1:0-12381 GCF_010994055.1 Gracilibacillus thailandensis
CCTTGAGGTGGGAGTCTTCTCGCCTATTGCTGATAAAGGGGACACTGGTAGGCGTTAGATTTCTTTCTACTAACAGCAATTCTGATTTTCAGACTTTGCATCGTCATTATTATGTTCTTTCTGCTCTTCATCTTGATTAGGTTGAACTTCTTCAATCTCTACACTGCAGCAAGAATCTTCTTTAGATGAAGACAAAATATTTTTAAATCCTATTTTTATAGCCATGTTATCACCTCCTTCAAAGAATGAATTGAATCATAAATCCAGTTAAAATAGCGACAAACAAAATAGAAAGTATAAATGCGATCACCAGCTTACGTTTGAATAATTTACTTAGTAAAACGACCTCTGGCAAGCTTGCACCTGCTCCACCGATAAGTAGTGCAATAACAGCCCCTACTCCCATTCCTTTCGTAATTAATGCATCACCTATTGGCAACATAACTTCAGCACGAATATACATAGGAATACCAATAACAGAGGCAATTGGTATTGTCCATGGTTTATCACTGCCAGCTATCTGGATAATCAACGATTCTGGCACAAAATTATAAATAAATGCACCAATAAATACCCCTAACAAAAGAAAAGGTAGTACAGGAACAAAAAAGGACCAAGCATCCTGTAGTGCCAGCTTCCACTTAGGAATAGCTGATTGATTCTCTAACGATTTTTTTCTCCTAACTCGAACATCTTTAACATAAATCTGAAATCCTGATTTCTCCCAAACAAAGCCAATGATCATCGCAAAAATCCAAACAATGACGAAATAAAAGACGGTTATTTTCCATCCTAAAAAGGTAACTAATAAGATAATCATGACTGGGTTTAATAAAGGAGATGCTACCAAAAACGACATCGATGGTCCAAATGGCGCCTTAGAAGATAACAACCCCGCTAATATCGGAATCGTCGAACAAGAACAAAAAGGGGTTAAAGCACCTAAACCCGTACCGTACAGATAGCCACTCCATTTATTTGGCCGATGAAGAATTTGCTTAATTTGTTCTTCTGTTACTTTTTGTTGAGTCAAGCTAACAATAAAACTGATAACGATAAACAGTAATGTCAATTCAATAAATAAAATGGCGAATTGTTGAAGAAATGAAACTACATTAGACATGTGCTCTCCTCCTATTATCAGCAAAATACAACTATTGTATTTTACAACTATTATCTATTTTATATCCCCCATCCGTTAAAATGGAGGATAACAACATATATCACTCTTTCGCATAATTTCCGTTAAATCTTTTATTTCTGTTCTCATGCTAGTAATCTTGTCTTCGGGTAAATCTTTAAACATATCCATAATGCTTGTCGTCATCATTTCCGTAATCTCTTCCTCCAGCTTCTTCCCTTTTTCCGATAATTCCAATGTGACATAACGTCTGTCTTCAGGGTGTGGCAAGCGGACTACATATTCTTTTTCCACCAATCCATGAACATGACGGCTGGTTGTGCTATTGTCCAAACAAAGTCTTTGAGCAAGTTGATTTAATGTCATATGATACCCTTGCTTTATTTCATATAGAATATGACTTTGAATGGTTGTCACTCCACAACATTGGGAGCTTTCTTTTTGTAATAATCCGAACTGTCGTGAAAGAACCACAAACAAATGACGCATTTCCTGCATTTTTTGTGTTTTGTTACTATTTTTATCCATTTTCATCACCTAATTGTAGTATATGGTAATTAGTTGTATTTTACAACTATTAAATTCATGTTTATGATCAAAAATAAAAACTGCTCTATCTATGTAAAATATCTTTGACATTATGTATTAAATTACATACAATATGTATATAATCTATTACACAAGGGAGTGTTGGATATGTCTTATCACGAAAAAAGAGCTATTGCCTCCATGATTACATGGACACTTATTTTGTTGGTATATTGCACCTACACATTTCGGAAGTATCAGTTGGGGGTGATTGCTACAGATGATATGAAAGCCTTGTCAAGTACCATACTCTTATTTATTGGTGTAGGTATTGTTGCTGCCATCATCATTCAAATTTTATTTCACATTCTGCTTTCGGTGGCAGTTACTGTACAAGAAAAAAACACGTACTGGTACATGCGATGATAAAGAAATACAAAAAACCATCGAGTCAGACATGGTGACGGATGAAATGAATCAGCTCATTGAACTCAAATCAATGAGAATTGCATTCATTGTGGTAGCAATTGGATTTGTTACAGCCCTCTTATCTCAGGTATTAAACTATCCAAGTGGAGTTATGCTTAATATTATGTTTGTATCATTCTTGATTGGATCACTATCTGGGGAATTGACCCAGTTGTACTTTTATCGAAAGGGAGTAAACAATGGCTAAGAAAATTCAAATTACCAACAACATCCGCAGACTACGCTTTTTTGCCAATGAAATGACACAGCAACAACTGGCTGAAAAAGTAGGAGTCTCAAGACAAACCATTATTGCGATAGAAGCGGGAAAGTATTCTCCCTCACTGGAACTTGCTTTTAAAGTCGCTGCAACATTTGGTGTGAACATCGGGGAAGTATTTGATTATGAGATTATAGAGTAAAAAAATAAACAAGGAGGAAAGCGAAAAAATGAAAAACAGTAAAAGGATTGCTAAATGGGTTGGAATGTTATATATCATTGGGACAATTTCTGGCATACTAAGTGTCGTATTTACTGGATCGATCCTAGGAAGTACTGATTTGTTTATGACAGTTTCAGCGAATGAAAACCATGTCATACTAGGAGTGTTCTTTATATTGATCATGGGTATTTCACTGGGAATGGTAGCTGTTATCATCTATCCAATTGCAAAAAAGTATAATGAAACGTTGGCTCTTGGGTATGTTGTCTTCCGCGGAGCTCTTGAGAACTTTACCTATATTGCATATGCTATAAGCTTATTATTGCTTGTAGTATTTAGTAAGGAGTATGTAAACGCTGCTTCTCTTGACGGCACCAGCTTTCAGAGTATGCGTAATATATTATTAGACTCGGGTGAACAGATTCAATCCCTTTCAACGATTATATTTAGCGTAGGTGCCCTTATGCTCTATTATCTGTTATATCAAACGAAGCTAATACCAAAATGGCTATCGAGCTGGGGGTTGATTGCTGCCATCATCTACTTAGTGACAGGTGTTTTTGCTCTTTTCGGCCCAACACTTACGGTATTAATGATGCCGCTTGCCATACAGGAAATGGTCATGGCAGTATGGCTAATCATAGTAGGATTCAATTCAACTGCAAAAGTAATCGACAAACAAACTATCCCTTCCTTGTAATCAAGAAAAAGCTATGTTCGATTTGATTGTTTCCATTACCTGCTAAAGGGAGAGCGCATATATGTTGATAAAAAGAACGAATTCGGTTAATAGAAATTCTGCAATAATTACAGGAATGTTATTAATAGTTGGGTTGGTTGCCGGTATTTTTAGTGTTGTTCCTGTTATAGATGGACCGGACTATCTCATCAAGGTGTCTACAAATGAAAATCAGGTGCTAATAAATTAGTTCCTCGTTGGTTGGCCGTTTCGGGTCTAATTGGCTCCATTTTGTCGATATTAGCAAGCTTACTATTTATGAATCGTTTCATTGGTCTCGAAGCAGCATACATGATCTTGAACATTCCTATAGCATTACAACAATTAGTTTTGGCTATATGGCTAATCTTTCTAGGATTCAATCCAATGGAACAACCAATTAAGAGTGAACTCTTAGAAAAGCAATTCTAAGGAAATGAATACATCAGAACGTTTTTTACATTTATCAGAGAGTTAGCTCTCCTTCCACCCCTACTTAGTTTCTTAAGTTTCAGCTTTTTCTTAAATTTGAAAAAATTTCCGTAAATTGTATTGACGTTATAATTTTTTGAATATATAATAATTGAGCATTGAAAAAATTTACAGTAAAAGGAGGTCCGGCAAAATGAATCGCACACATCATCATATGAACCTTGTTATCTTACAACAATTGAATATTGATATTGCCGTGACTTCCTCTAACCGAAAGACAGCTAGCATGTAACCGTTTATTATCATAATTCCATAATAGCGGGAGAATCACGGATTCGTTCGTGATCTTTTTTGTTGCCATTATTGTAAGATGGCCTCATTACTTGCTATAAGTGTAACTTTTTAGCGTATACGTCATGAACGTATACGCTTTTTTTATTCAATGCAAATAGAAAAAAAGGAGGAAAAAAGATGATACAAACGTTGGCTCACCTATTTACAAGCGAAAGAAAAAGGAAAGACGGCGGATAGCAACACCAGATATATGAAACGTTTCTGCTGAAAGGAGATAGGTAAATGTTTTCTGTGTTTAACAAATTATCATGGTTCTTTAAAGAACATTGGATACGGTATTCAGTTGCCATTACTGCACTGATCATCGTCAGTTTTATTGATTTAATCCCTCCCAAACTAGTAGGGATGACAATTGATGCAATTCAATACAATCAACTAACCGCAGCAAGATTAACTGAAATAATCATGATTTTTACCGGTTTGATTATTATTAGTTATGCAATTATGTTTCTTTGGGATTACAACCTATTTGGTGGATCCTTATTATTAGAAAGAAAAATGCGCTCCAATTTAATGAGCCATTTTCTTAAGATGAGTCCTAGATTTTATAGTAAAAATCGAACGGGTGACTTAATGGCTCGCTCTACCAATGATTTAAAAGCGATTATGATGACAGCAGGTTTCGGTATTCTTACGTTGGTCGACTCTACTGTATTCATGTTATTCATTATTCTCATGATGGGGTTTACTATCAGTTGGCCATTAACCCTTGCAGCCTTGATCCCTATGCCGATTATGGCATTTATTGTGCATAAGTATGGAAAGGTTATTCATACTCGTTTTACGGAAGCACAATCTGCTTTTAGTGAACTGAACAACTATACGCTAGAATCTGCCAGAGGTGTTCGAGTCATTCGTGCTTTTGTTCAAGAAAAACAAGATTTCGACCGATTTTCCAATATGACAGAAAAAGTATTTCAAAAAAACAAAGCAGTTGCCAAGATGGAAGCATTTTTTGAACCTAGTATCAATATATTAGTCGGAATTTCTTATACGATTGGCTTAGGTTATGGAGCATTAATGGTTTTTGAAAATAGAATTTCACTAGGAGACCTAGTTTCTTTTAACGTATATTTAGGAATGCTAATTTGGCCAATGTTCGCGATTGGAGAATTAATTAATGTTATGCAACGTGGTAATGCCTCGATTGACCGAGTTGATAAAGTACTCAGCCAACAACCAGATGTACAGAACCCAGCAAAACCTGCGTATGTTGCAGTGCCTGAGGTAATTGATTTTAACCATGTTTCCTTCTCTTATCCTGAAGCGGTCGGGAAACAATTAGATAATATCGATCTCACCATTCACCGCGGAGAAACTATCGGTATTGTCGGTAAAACTGGTTCAGGGAAAACGACGCTTTTTAAACAATTGTTAAGAGAATACGTACCACCCAAGGGAAAGCTTACCATTAACGATGTTCCCATCGATCGTTTTACACTCGAAAGTACCCGAAGTTGGATCGGATATGTACCACAGGAGCACGTTCTTTTCTCAAAAACAGTAAAAGAAAATCTCTTATTCGGTTGCGGGGAAAAATCGGTCGAGGATATTCATCACATTTTAGAATCGGCTTCTTTAAAAGAGGATATTGAAGCTCTTCCTAAAGGGTTAGAAACACTAGTTGGTGAAAGTGGCGTAACCTTATCAGGTGGTCAAAAGCAACGCGTTTCCTTAGCCAGAGCATTGCTTATGGACCCTGAAATTTTAATTTTAGATGATTCACTATCCGCTGTAGATGGCAAAACGGAAGCAAATATCATCAGCCATCTCAGAAAAGAACGCCAAGGGAAAACAACCTTAATTGCTGCCCACAGACTTTCTGCTGTTAAACATGCAGACCAAATTATCGTCCTTGAGGATGGAAAGATCACTGAGCGTGGTACACATGAACAATTAATGAAGCAAAATGGCTGGTATAAAGAACAGTTTAACATTCAGCAAATGGAAAGTGAGGTGTAGACATGAAACCTTCAACCGAAAAAAGGCTATTTCAATATGCACTGACTAGCAAGAAATACATTCTAATCGGTTTAGTTTGTTTGATTATTGCAGTTGGATTAGAGCTTACTGGACCTTTTATCGCCAAAAGAGTCATAGATAATCATATTGTCGGCATTCAGACTAACTGGACACAAGTGGAAGAGCAACATGATACAGACACTATCCGTTTCAATGGTATGTTCCTGAAACGAGCAGATCGCCTAACAGATCAAGATCAATTGGTCAGTCAGCATACCCTTTTACAATCAGGGAAAAATTTTTATTTAGTGAATCAAGAAGTTCCACCGAACAGTTCGGTTCAATCTGCCAATGATGATAGGATCACGATTAGTTATAACAATACGACAGAACAAATAAATGGTATAAAGCTCAATGTGAGTGACCTGTATACGTTCTTCCAGCCTGAAATCAGCCCAATCGTTCTGTTACTTGGATTGTATTTAGGGCTAATCCTAATTGCTTCTATCTTTCAATATTTTAAAACATATTTATTACAAGTATCAGCCAACAAGATTATTCAACGAATGCGCAATGATGTCTTTCAACGAGTCGAAGAACTGCCAATGAATTATTTTGTCAAAAGACCAGCAGGAAAGATTGTAGCAAGAGTTACCAATGATACAGAAGCAATCAAAGAGTTATATGTCAAGGTGCTTGAAACCTTTGTAAATGGATTTGTATATATGACAGGGATATTTGTTGCCCTCTTCTTATTAAATGCGTCATTAGCGACTATTTGTTTAATTGTGATACCGATTTTGTTTGTATGGATGAAATTATTTAAAAAATATGCCTCTAAATATAATCGCGTTATCCGCTCTACCAATAGTGAGATTAATGCCTCCATCAACGAATCGATTCAAGGAATGCCGATTATTCAAGCATTTCGAAGAACAAACGAAACACAAGGTGAATTTGAACAATTAAATACGCGTCACTATGTTTATCAAAAGAAAATGATTGTTCTCTCCGCCTTAACCTCTTTCAATCTCGTTAATGCATTACGTGGCGTTGCTTTTGTCGCTTTTATTTGGTTCTTCGGTTCTAATGCATTATCTGGGGGAAGTTTAATAACAGCCGGGGTTTTATATGCATTCGTCGATTATCTTACCCGCTTGTTTGAACCAATGACACAAATCGTCAACCAACTTCCACAGTTAGAACAAGCGAGAGTGGCTGGTGCGCGAGTGTTTGAATTGTTAGATGAAAAAGGTGAGAAGATCGAACAGCTGGAGATGAATAGAATTAAAGGTGACGTCCTTTTTGACAATGTAAGCTTTGCTTATGAAAAAGACGACTATATTTTAAAAAATGTCAACTTTCATGTAAAACCAGGCGAAACGGTCGCGTTTGTCGGACATACCGGTTCAGGTAAAAGTTCGATTATGAATTTATTGTTTCGCTTCTACGACCCACAAAAAGGTTCGATCAAAATCGATGGCATGGAGACATCAACCTTGACTCGCCAACAGGTTCGCCATCATATCGGAATTGTACTACAGGACCCGTTTATCTTCACGGGAACGGTACTGTCGAACATCACATTAAATGATCCAGCGATAACTAGAGAGAAAGCAATTGCTGCACTAAAAGCAGTAGGTGCTGATCAATTTATTGAAAGGTTACCAAACCAATATGATGAACCAGTCGGGGAAAATGGCAGTGAATTCTCTACCGGACAGCGACAGTTGCTATCATTTGCTAGAGCACTAGCATTCGACCCTGCTATTCTAATTCTAGATGAAGCTACAGCCAATATCGATACCGAAACTGAAGGATTAATACAAGAAGCAATGAAAGTCCTTGCCAAAGGTCGAACAATGCTCGTCATTGCCCATCGTTTATCAACGATTCAACATGCTGATGAGATCATCGTACTAGAACGAGGTCAAATAATTGAAAAAGGAACACACCAAGAATTATTGCAACAACGAGGGAACTATTATCAGATGTATAAGATGCAACAAGGAACAAGTAACAAAATTCCAGCAGTTTAAGCTCGCTAGACATTTAAAACTATAAAATGCCCCGCTACCTATTAGCGGGGCTCTTGTTTTATTGCTGTAATAACACTTTCTTCTTATTAATATCAAAAGGTTTTGGATCAATTGGCTTAATATTTGTTCGGTTCGCAATAAACTCTGGTCTTGGTGAGATATTTGCGAATGGTTCTACTAATTTGTTTTCGATACTGTTAAAAACAAAGAACACGTTACTACGTGGCATTGGTGAAATATTACTATTAGAACCGTGCATGGTATTAGATTCAAAGAACAATACAGATCCAGCAGGCCCTGTAGCACTATCAATTCTTCCGCCTTTTTCTAATAACCAGTTAATACTATCATGATCTGGCACACCTATATTTTGCATTTTTAAAGATTGTTCGAAATGATTTTCAGGTGTTTCACCTACACATTGTACAAAGTAACGATGTGAACCAGGAATCAATAATAGTGGACCATTGTAAGAATAATTATCTGTCAAAATAATACTACAACTAACCGCGCGCATGTTAGGCATTCCATCTTCCATATGCCAAGTTTCGAAATCAGAATGCCAATAAAAGTCTTTCCCTTTAAAGCCAGGTTTAAAATTAATTCGAGATTGGTTTATGTAAACCTGGCTTCCTAATAATTGTTGTGCAATTTCAACAATACGTTGATGTGATGATAAATTGTGGAAAAATTCATCATTGTTATGCACATCAAATACGGAGCGGATTTCATCGCCACCAGTTTCTCTCACTACATAAGGTTGGTGAGAAGACTTATTGTCATTCATATTTCGCTTTAATTCTTGTTGTAATACTTTTACCTCTTCAAAAGAGAAAAAATTTTCCATAAATAGATAACCATTCTCTTCGTAAAAATCTAATTCTTTTCGTTGTAAAGGACCATCCTCTTTTGTGGAGTTGTGAATTATCGGATCTTTTCTTTCCAAAATGGAAGGCATGCCTTTGATTCTAGAAGGATATAAATCTTTCATAATTCGATCACTCCTTGTCAGATATTAGATTTTACGGTTACAGTATAATCTTTTAGCACTCACTAAACAACTCTGATAACAATCTCTGTATAATTATGTGCGACAGTGAAATCCAATCCATCTCAAATACATCTTTCTTACGATATCTTGCCATTTTTTACGGCTTTTATCGTAGTTAGATCTCATTTTGTGAAACGAATACCATGAGTTTTACGTAAAATTAATAAGGAGGGAGATTTATGTTCTTTCATTTTCTTTTAGTTATCATTATGTTTACAGGAGCTTTCTGCTTATTTAATTGGTTAATGGGATACAAAAAAGGAAACATTATTATTGATTTAGATGATCGTTACATCCAATACAGTGAATATGTCTCAGCTATTCAAAGAAAGCTGGAAAGTGAAGGTAGAGATGTGACATACCTAGGTGATAGAAGATTCTCCATCGACGGAAAAAACTATATGTTCATTGAAAGAAATGTTAGTATGGGCGGAGTACCAATGCAAAGGACCATTCTTAAACTAGAAAAATAATTTTTATAAGTGTACAACTGAATGCTTTTCGTATATAACTGGAATATATAAATAATATAAGCGCAAAAGAAAGGAGCGAAATTTTGAAAACCTTACTAATCATATCCCACCCAGACCTTATCGACTCTGGCAGTCAACAATACTTCTTAAACTCGATCAAAAATCAAGAAGACATAACCATCCACCATTTAGAAAACTTATACCCAGATGGCAGGATAAATGTAATGAAGGAGCAGGATTTGTTAAAAAGGCATGATCGGATAATTTTTCAGTTTCCTTTTTATTGGTATAGTGGAACACCTCTTTTAAAGAAATGGCAAGATGAAGTTTTAGGAGAAGGTTTTGGTTATGGTACTAGAAAAAAGCCGCTTGCTGGAAAGGAATTCGGATTAGTTATGATGATCGGTGTAGCTGAGAGAGAATACCAGGCAGGTGGTGAAGAACTGTTTACGATAAGTGAACTTACGAAACCATTTCAAGCGATGGCCAATAAATTAGGAATGATTTATCTTAGACCATTGTCCATATTTCAGTTTTTTTATATGGAAGAAGAAGAGAAAATGAATACTTTAATCAAATATTGGCAGATGCTCACAATGGAGAAAGATATTAGTTTAGCTACTCGAGAAAAATGGCTGATCCAACAGCTGCAGAAAATGACCGAGTCTACAACCGAATTGAATACAATAACATTTGCAATAGAACGAATTCAAGAGAACCGCGATAAAATAGACGAGCTAAAAATGGTACTTGATGATATGTTCCTTGAATAGGAGGCAAAAGAATGACGGAAGAAAATGAATGGATGATCCAACAATTACAACAAATATTTGATCAAACAGATGATTACTACCAACGCACATTGATAAAGGCAGCACAAGATATTGTTGTAGAACAAGAAAAACGAATGGACCAAATGGAAGGCGAAATGGAAGGCACGATTTGGAGTCCTAGAAAATGGAGTGAATAAAGACGTAAACGCTTGGCAAGTTACAATGCCAGCGTTTACGTCTTTGTTATATTGATAGTGCTTTTTTGGCAAGCGTCATGTCATGTTGTAACAATGCTGCTAAATCATAAGAAGGATAGTGACCATTTTGATACATATAGGAAAAGATTCGTTCGTGACAAGTTACAGCTAAATTCATTTGTTTCTTTAACACGTTACGCAAGGCTGGTGTAGCTACTTCTGTAATGGCAATCCCGTAATTTCTTACCGCTGTTTTAGCAAAAGCTAATAAATCCCCTGCATAGAAACTGTCTGAAATACGATATTCACTAGACTGACCAGGGTGTGGTGCATAAGGATAAAATTGAAGTAGTTCATTTAAGTTCATTTCCAGTTCTTTTATCGTTTGCAGGTAAATATTCTTCAATGCAGGATCCTGAATATGTTGTAACCCCATTTTTAATTTCATTAAACCAATTGACTGAAATGCAACTAGTTCATGGATTTCCAATGTTTCGTGCCATGCAAGTGTTTGTTGGTAAGTGTGATCCACTTTGTATCGCTCCTTTTTTATTATTACCATACAGTGTATGTAAAGGAACTGATTTAGGTACATGTCCAATAAATCCTTCGCCTAGTGAAAAACTTACACATTGAATACTAAACTGGAAAATCTTCATTCTGAAAATAGCGTTCTGTTAGTATTTTCAAATGATGAAGTTCATGACCTGCAACAATAAATGCCAATGCTCGAACAGTTACTGGGAAGCCATTTGCATTGCCCCAATTAGTCCAGACATCATTTCGTAAGTTTTTGAGCAGTTGTAAAGTAGTATTTCGAACTGATACATAATCTTCTAGCAATGTACTTAAAGAATAAGTGTCAAACATTGCTTCTTTAACAAAGTCCTCTTCATTGTGACCAGGTAAGTTAGCCTTTTCCCCACGTGCTATACAAAAAAGACGATAAGCCATATAACGTTCTGTATCCGCTAAGTGTCCTATTACCTCTTTTATACTCCATTTTTCAGGTCCATAACGAAAATTTGCTTGTTCTTCTGATAAATTGTTCAGTCGCTTCAGCAAATCCTCTCTCTGCATTTGTAAAATATCCATCATATTACCTTCTGGAACCATGGATACATATGTTGCATAGTAATCAGCATATTCATTAGATTCTGGTCTATTCATTTCGTCCCTCCTCACTTTCTCGACTAGATTTAATCATCTTTATTATAATCGTTTTCTGATAATAAGAAAAACCGGGAAAGCCCACCGGGTCCTGTCCAAAGTAGTTATTTTGACATGAATAATAGGCGTAACAACCGCTGCGGCTTGCCCACTTCGCTTTCCGTGGGGCGTTTCTTCAGCTAACTTTTGTAAAGAAGATCACTTTACAAAAGTGGATCTTCAGATCACGCAGATCCCACAGGAGTCGAATTGGACGCCTACGCTAATGAATGCTCTACAATGAATGTACTCGCTGACATTCCAATTTTATTACACAGGTTAAAAGAACTCGAGAAGTTAGTAGTCACAAACGTTGTAGAACAGTTTCATAGCGGAGGCCTTCCACTTCCACTCCTATGGGATGATTTTCGACTAAGATCCACTTTGGTAAGTGCTCTTTGCTTACCAAAGTTAGCTTAGGCGAAAATCCCGTGGAAAGGGAAGTAGACAGCCGCAACGATGGTTTCCTGTACATGCTATTTCAAAACGGCTACTCTGCTTACAAATGCGTTGATACCGCGGTTTATATACTTTCTTTACTTTTTATAATGAAATGGACATTTCGATGAAATTTGGTTGTTATCTCGTAAAAA
>NZ_WJID01000068.1:0-21366 GCF_010994055.1 Gracilibacillus thailandensis
TTTATATACTTTCTTTACTTTTTATAATGAAATGGACATTTCGATGAAATTTGGTTGTTATCTCGTAAAAAATACTGTTTCCATTCAAAATTATCTTCTGCTCCATATGGTTTTAACTCTGGGTGAATCGGGATGGAATCATAGTTTTTTAGTCTATTTCTCACTTGGTTGATGATCTTCTCAGCGTGTTTCGATTCGTTAAATTGTTGAAACACCCACCTTGGGGTAATAGCTAACATCAATGTAGGAAACGATCTACTATTTCTTTTTTGATGTGCTGGGGTTGCACAATACATGAAATATCTTTCACCATGAAAACTAAATTCCCACATATGGTGATTTGGATCTATCGGGATTTCCCTTGGCCATGCTTTTTTATCATAAACCATGAGTTTACTCAGCTGCTCCCAAAATATATGTTCATATTGCTCAACTGAATAGCTTTCGATAATCTCTTTGGATATTTCATAAAATACGATCAATGAAGTGTATTTGCCAAGCTCTCTCGAATGTTTCGAATAATTTCGTAATAACTCCCCTAGCTCATGGGTCGTTCGCTCCTCTGTCGGTGACCCAATAAACCCAAATCGAAGTTGATCTAATGCGAACCCAATGGTTGCCGGAATGCAAGGAAAAGGCTGTTCTTTATTGGACATTTTATCGGTGAATCGGGCAACCATTCTTTTTTTCCATGGATCAAGGAAGTCATCTCTTTTTATATCACCTTTTTTGTACCATTTGCTCAAAATAATCACCTCACGCCCTATTACATCTTATTCAATCAAACTACATTTGGGTAAATGTCTATGTAAAATAGGCACTAGCGGAGATGATTATTACTCTTTTACGTTAAAGAGGTGGACTTTCCACACCTAATTGAACCCAATCTTCTTTCGGCGGTCCATAAACCCCAAAAGGTTTTATTCCTGCTTGTCGCATAAGAACTGTAACTTGTCCACGATGATGAATAATGTGTTTGATGAGCCCCATTAGAATTTGAGCATTTGTTTCTTCTCTACCAAATGCATTTTGTACCTTTTCCAATGATTCATCTGTCCATTGTTGTTCAATCACTTCAGCTGCACTAGAACTGACGCTTTTAAACGTTTCCACTATTTCTTTTGCTGAATTGGGAACACTTTCTGCTTTTTTTACTTGATTTATTTCTAACCCAAAATCAGCTAAATAGTCTGGGATACTTGTTGTTAAGTGCCATGCAATTCTACCTAAAGTGCGACCTTCTGAATAAACTTGTTGTTTTAACGAATTATCGGTCAAACCCTCCAGCACTTTTTGAGTCAGCATTGCTTCTCGTTTCCATTCGTAAATAAAGTCTGCAATCGTTACATACATGTCTATTAGCTCCCTCCCTTCATAATGGAATAGAGGATATCTATCCTAAATACATTATAGAACATACGTTCCTTTTATTCAAGTTTTAACCTTCCTATCGCTCGAAATACAACTTCAGATTTAAGAAATATTTAGGGATTACCCCGTATAAAATTGACTTTTAATAAGTGAGACTTGCTCAGTTGAGGGTAATGGACAATTCGCACTGTGCTAATATCGAAATCAATAAAAAGCACATTAGTTAAGTATTAATAAATACACTAATGTGTTTTTCCTTTTGAACTATAACCCTCGTTTAAATGAAATAGCTCGGTACATAAGAGCTGCATCTCTACCGATTTTATCTCTTCGTTGTATATATGGCTGTAGTCTCTTCAAGAATATATCATCACAATGCTGATGAGATCGGTGTTTTCGGTAACAATCATCATGTTGCATGCAAAAAACATCTAATCGATTTAATGGCATGCCTGGTCCACTACAGCCTGGACCACAATATCGGTAACCGGGTAAACATGGCATTAGATACCTTCCCCCTTTATTTCTCGAACCTTGTCATATTATATGTTCCGTTTCCTAGTCACGAAAAGGATAGCTATCATAGGGAAAAAGTGGATTTATCATCTTGTGAAGACTGAAAGTTAGAAGGAAGGAGAGGATTCCTTCCTTCTTCCATGCTAATAAGTGATTCATTCTATAATGGATTACCTCGTGAAGGAGATTTACCTCTTCCTCTTTTTTGCTTATCAGGCATTTTTTCATCCGGATTTGTAGGAGCATAATTAGGTTTTTCTTTTTTGCGTTGTTTGGACATTTCTTTCCCTCCATGATGATAATTGAGTACTCTTATAGTAACCGGAACTAGCCTATTTATACTGATATATCCATTAATAGTAGGCCTTTATTTTCACTGATATTAATGATTGGAATATAAATAAGAATAAATATTATGCCAGCAGTGTGAACTTTGAGGACTATGCTTAACTTTCCGTTTACTAGATTCTTCATAGTTAAGCAAACCTGCTATAGAAAAGGGGATTAGGAATGAATACTTATGAAAAGAATTATTGGACGGTTTACCTCGACTTTCTGGATGACTTTGCTGCATTAGAATACAAAGGCTACTCACTAGCTCATCTTTTCCACTATGGCAGTTTAATCAGAAACAACAAGGAATTGCTCAAGTCTTTACATGATCCAACGTACACTAGCACTCTTAAAAATACAGTAAATGACTTATCTGATATTCAGCATACATTCAATAAAAAGAAAGCAACCATACAAATACCTTTTCAAAAAAAGGAGAATGGCAAAATCCTCCTGCACGATGTATATGACCTTTTACGATTTCCAAATGAAACCTTCTATCATTATTTTGACAAAAGGAAGACCTTGATCGTACAAGATACGATTCCACAAAGGAAAGAGAAAACATACCTTGTTGGATTGCAAGGTTATTCAATCCAAACCTTTGATAACTACAAAAGTGATAGGAAAGCTCCGATCAACAAACTAAAAAAAGAAGCTCAAGTCATCTTATCAAAACATCCTAATCATTTGGTCTATGATGATCCAACCTTTAGAAGTAGATTTTTTATGCAAATCGCTAAAATAGTTAACCGTGTAGAAGAAGCAGCAAATTTATTTAGAAAAGTTCCAATATCTACTGTCATTGTCCCTTCCACACATTACCCGGAAAGTCGTACCTTAGTTTTTGTTGCAGCTGGATACGGGATTCCAACGATTTGTATGCAGCACGGAATAATCGGGAAAGAATTCGGTTATATCCCAAAAATTGCAGATGTTGATGCTGTTTATGGACCGCATGATATGAATTGGTACCATAAAAATGGAGTAGACAAAGAAGGTTTAGAAATCATCGGCCATCCTCGATTTGATTTAATTAAACAAGTACCAAAATTACGACAGGAAGAAGTAAAACAAAATCTTGCCATTGATCCAACAAAGAAAACTATACTACTGATTATCCGTGGGCAACTACTCTTAGAAGAATGGACTGCTTTCCTTGATCAAATAAGTACTAATGATAACGTAAATGTAATTATCAAAGATTTTAAATATAAAAAAACCCATCCTCTTCAGGATGCCCACTCATTTGTCTATTCTTCCAAAGGATACCATCACTATGACCTTTTCAGCATAGCGGATGTAGTAGTTTCTTATCCTTCCACAGTAGCGTTGGAAGCTATGTTGGCAAAAAAACCTGTATTTATATTAGGTGAATCCTCTCCTGGTTACACCGGTTATTATGACGATATGGGAAAACTTATACAGGATGACCCACAGCAACTATCCACATTAGTCTCAGATTTTTTTACCAATAAAGAGTTACAGTCTTATATGGACAAAACAATTAGTGCATTTTTATCACACAGCTATATCAATAAAATTCCGTCTGGTCATCGGTTAATGCGTTTAATTGATAAACTTTCGAACTAATTATTTTAATAGAAAATACTGTAAATGATTCGTTATTATTTGACTAAATTAATAAATACCTGTAACTTTTTAGATGGTGATTCGTCAAATTAGGTGTAATAGTTATCAACATATCACTAATTTTTTTAGTAGAATAATAGACAATAAAGGTGAGGTATTTATTTTGAGTGAACGAAGAACAGACAGAAAAAATAGAAAAAAATCAGGCAAGTGGAAAAAACGAATATTATGGATTATTTTATTAATCATCATCGCCGTTATTGGCTACGGTATTTATTTATTTGTGAACGTTTATGATGCAACTCAAGATGCTCATGAAGAAATAGATCGACCGGATGGAAAATCAGAAAAAAGAGAAACAGATGTTACAATTGGAGACGACCCTTTTTCAATTTTATTAATTGGTGTGGAAGATTATGAAACAGATGGTGAGAATGGTCGTGCAGATACACAAATTGTTGTGACCATTAATCCAAATACAGATCAAATGACAATGACAACCGTCCCACGTGATACAAGAATGGAATTTACAGCAGAAGAAGCCGGACAATATGCTGGCTACCATAAAATAAATGCGGCCTATACGTATGGCTCTATTTTTGACTATGGGGCCAACAAGTTGACGGTGGAAAAGGTAGAACAATTGCTTGATATTCCTATTGATGAATATGTTACAGTGAATTTTGATGGATTTAGAGATATTGTGGACGCACTTGGCGGCGTTACAGTTGATATAAAAGAGCCATTCTGGGAAAAGAACTTCTATGTAGGTGGAGAGAAAATCTACTTTGAAGAAGGAATAAGC
This sequence comes from Gracilibacillus thailandensis, assembly GCF_010994055.1. Taxonomy (NCBI): domain Bacteria; kingdom Bacillati; phylum Bacillota; class Bacilli; order Caryophanales; family Bacillaceae; genus Gracilibacillus; species Gracilibacillus thailandensis. Next base: position 4,619 of record NZ_WJID01000068.1, read on the forward strand.
ACATTAAACGGTGAAGAAGCATTAGCATTTGTCCGAATGAGAAAACGAGATGTAAATAACATCTACTCTCGTGATGAGAGACAGCGTCAATTTATCCAGGCTGCTATTGATGAAGCTATTTCTGCAGATTCATTGTTTAAAGTAGGGGAAATTACAGATATTTTAGGAGAAAATGTAACTACTAGCTTGAGTGCGAGTGAAATTTTTAATTTACAAAAAGCCTATTCTTCGATGAATACTTCGGATATTAAAACATATGAAATAGAAGGTGTAGATCAACGAATTGATGGTACTTACTATTTCCTACCGACAGAAGAAGGTTTGAATAAAGCATCACAACAGTTGAAACAGGAATTAGAACTGGAAGAAGAGAATACAAATGATTATTCTGTGGAGAATAATCAGGATATGGAATTGGAATAAGTAAAACGATTCTGATTCTGAGCATACGAAAAAGCCTGGTTGTTGGTTTATCTAACAACCAGGCTTTTTTTAGTGATTCCGATTGGGCTCGAACCAACGACCTCCACCCTGTCAAGGTGGCGCTCTCCCAGCTGAGCTACGGAATCATTCTTATATATCTAAATATAGGAGAACTCTGACTCATTGTCAATTGAAATTTAATCCGTATTATATCCTAATCCAAATGATGTTCAGATTTCAATACCTTTACAACTGTCATATTCTTAAGCATTATTGCCATTAACTCCTTTTTTTAACAGAATTTTTAACGTTGGTAAACTTTTCTGCGACCTAATATATTAAGCTTTCTATCGATTGGTAAAATTATCATAGCGATTCTTTATGTTACATTTGCTAGTCTAGTTAATAGATTAATCACAGGAGGTAATGAATTTGAAAATAAAAGTCTTGTTAACTAGTTTCTTTGTTCTTACAGGTCTTACGGTTATGCCAGGTTTCGTCGAAGGATATACAGTCAAACAAGGGGATACATTTTGGAAAATAGCACAAAAACATGGTGTATCTACGAATGAACTCATGAATGTTAATAACTACTCTTCTTCCCTTTTATACCCTGGAACGAAACTCAGTATACCAGAGTCCATTTCAGAAGCTGATAAAGAATTAATAGCAAGATTAGTACATGCTGAAGCAAAAGGAGAACCATACGCCGGAAAAGTAGCAGTGGCAACTGTTATCTTAAATCGTGTCGATCATTCGAACTTTCCAAACACTGTAAAAGGTGTTGTGTATGAAACGTATGAGAATGGAGCAATTTATGCATTTAGTCCTGTTGAAAATGGGGCAATCAATAAACCAGCGGATAGTGAAGCAAAACGTGCAGTAGAAGAAGCAATCGCTTTTCGCGGACAAGGGCAAGGATCAATTTATTTCTACAACCCAGAAACAGCTGCAAGTGCTTGGATTTTTGACCAACAAACTACAGTGAAAATTGGGAATCATGTATTTGCAAAATAAGATTATAATAAAAACTCTTTTCATTCAAATACGCATGAAACCGGACCTTAAAGTCGTGTTTCATGCGTTATTTAAAATCAATTATATTATTTTATGTCCCTCATTTTTTATCACTTTTTATATACACCTCTGCCGGCACATGGATTTCCTGATTTCCTGCAACATACGGCGCAATCTCATATTGTTGGAATACGAGAGTAATTCCGTCATCTGTAAAATAAAAAGCCGTATCCTTCGTTAATTTAATGTCTTCCTTTTTTAAGTCTGGATAAAAAATGTCTGGTCGTTCTGTGGCATACTCCCATACATAATCTCTAACAGCTTCAATCTGTTCTTTTTCAGTAAGAATATTGGTTAAATACACACGTTTTCCTTTATCGATATCAAAATTAAACGATTCAACAGTAGTGTTGCCATGTGCTCCTCCACTATATATATAGTTACTTGTCAGTATGCTCAATTTCGGTGATTGGTTATACTTCACTTCATAATCTGTTTGGTATTCTGCATGAAAATCGTATTTCTCAGCTTGCTCTTCATTTTCCTTTAATTCTTTATAAGACTCTTTTATATACTTTTGGAACGCCTTATTGATTTTATCTTCCATCCCTGTTTTTTCAGTTTCAGACACTTGCGGATATTTTAATGACTCGATATCCTTATATATCTCATCTGTTACCAGAGCTGTTTGACCATTCGCAAATACTGTTGGAGTTATCATTACGAATAATATGAAGCATAAACAGAGCTTTTTCATCTCGAAAACACACATCCTTTTTTTGTTTAGCTTACCTAGAACAAACCTAAACATACATATGTTTTTGATGAAAAAATATGGGAATAATAAACAAAAAGGTGGTGAAAAAATGTCGATTGAGCAAATCGTGATTTTACTTTTTATTGGCTATCTTATTTTTACAATTGATACAAAGAAAGAAGACTTTCCTGTTCCAACGGTACTTATATTACTTGGCATCGGGATTTCTTTTATTCCTTTTTTTGAGTCGATAGAATTGACGGAGAATACTATTTATCATATTTTTTTACCTGCCTTGTTATTTGTCTCTGCTTATCAATTTCCCATAAACGATTTTCGTCAGAATGTAAATGTAATTATTTCACTTGCAACAATTGGAATCATTTTGAATGTATTGATATTAGGTTATTTCATTTCGATCATCTCTCCTATTAGTTTGGGCGCTGCCTTTGTTATGGCTGCTATCCTAACACCTACAGATCCAGTATCAGTTGTTTCTATTATTAAGAAAGCAACCGGAAATGAACAGATTGCCAGCATGGTCGAGGGAGAATCGATGTTAAACGATGGGACTAGTATCGTACTTTTTACCACTTTATTTGCGATTGCAACAAGAGAAAAAGGATTTTCGTTTTTTGCTTTTTTTGGCGATTTTCTGCTCGTTTCCTTAGGTGGTATTGCAATCGGGCTTACCTGTGGCTATTTAGTAAGTAAAATGGTCCACTATTCTCATTATCGTAATTATCAAATTATGCTCAGTATTATTCTGGCTTATGGTTCATTCTTAATTGCTGAAGCAGTAAATGTGTCTGGTGTTTTAGCAACGGTTGCGAGTGGAATGATGATTTCATTTGAATATGGACGAGCAATAAAAGAAGCTCATTTTCGTGAATCATTAGATGGATTTTGGGAGATTGTGGAGAACAGTTTACTTGCGATATTATTTTTAGTCATCGGTATTGAAATTACCGAATATTTAGCGATAGGTTATTGGTTATATGCTATCGTCATCTTTGTCTTCATGATTTTCGCACGTTACATCATTAGTTATGCTGTAACAAAGATAATCCACCCGCTTTCCTGGCGTTACAACTTGTTAATATCGTGGGCTGGCTTAAAAGGATCGATGTCTGTCTTTTTAATTCTCACCTTATACGCCAAAAACACTAGCAGTATGAACAGTGATTGGATTGTTGGTGTCAGCTTCACCATTGTACTATTATCTTTAACCATTCAAAGTCTCAGCATGGCGCCCATTTCAAGACAGTTGCTAAAATAATGCAGTAAAAAAGAAATCCTGTTAAAATACATAATGACAAGGGGGAGTTTATGTGGGACGTAACGGAAAGATGGAAGATGCGACCATTCATAGTGAACATCTGAAAGAAGAAATCCAGATAAAGTGGTATCTTCCAGAAGGATTTACAGCTTTTAAAGATTATCAATTATGTATCATGAATGATGGCGATGATTATTTCAGGATGGGACGAGTTGCTACTTTAAGCGATCAATTACATGAAGATATAGAGATCGAAGCCACTATTTTTGTTGGTGTACATTATCAAGACAAAAATGATCGATGGGAAAAATATCATCCGAGTGGTCAACAGCAGGATGCTTATATTGCTTTTCTCGTAAAAGAAGCGATTCCTTATGTCGAGAATCATTTACATATTACACCGGTAAAGCGAATATTAATCGGAGATTCACTAGCCGGAACATTAGCATTTATGATCGCAACCCAATTTCCACATACATTTGATACGGTTATTATGCAATCACCTTATGTCGATCAAGATGTGTTGAAAAGAGCAAGCAAGGCCGCGGAATTTTCACATATTGAAGTATTTCACTCGATTGGAAAAGAAGAAACAGAGGTACACATGACAAATGGAGAAACTGCGGATTTCTTAACACCTAATCGTACTTTAAATCAGACCTTAACTGGAAAACTGCAGGTCTATCATTATGATGAATTTAATGGTAATCATACATGGAAATATTGGCAACAAGATTTAAAAGAAATATTAATCAAGATGTTAGGATAAGGGGAGAAACAATGGAATTGAAAATAGTCAATACAGAAAAGGAATTACAAGATGCCTATAAAGTTCGATTCACTGTTTTTGTAGAAGAACAAGGCGTACCGGAAGATTTAGAAATTGATGAATTAGAACAAGAAGCGCTTCATTTTATCGGATATGAGGAAGAAGAGCCGGTAGCGGCAAGCAGAATGCGCTTTGTTGATGGTTACGCCAAAATGGAGCGTATTTGTGTTTTGCAATCACAACGTGGCAAAGGTTTTGGTCGAGATATCCTGTTATTTATGGAAAGAATAGCAAAAGAAAAAGACATGGACAAATCCAAGCTAAATGCTCAAACGAGAGCAGAAGCATTTTATCAATCACTGGGGTATGAAACAATTTCCGGTGAATTCATGGATGCTGGTATCCCACATGTCACCATGACAAAATCAATATGAGACTGCCATTAGGAGCTAAAATGTAAATACATTTTAGCTTTTTAATTTGGAACCGTTTCAGCATGTATGCACATGATTGTTTTGGTATATCCTAATAAAAAATCTGATAAAGATAGGAGAAACAACTATGCATTACGGTTCCATTTTTGTAGAGACATTGTTTGGTTTTGTCATGTTGTTTATTCTAACTAAATTACTTGGAAAGACACAGATCAGACAACTTACAGCATTTGATTTTATCTCTGCACTTATTCTTGGGGAATTAGTTGGGAATGCCCTCTATGATAACGAAGTTGGCATAAGGGATATTGCTTTTGCAATTCTGTTATGGGGGGCTTTATTATATTTGACAGAAATTATTACCCAACGTTTTAAGAAAACAAGATCGATGCTAGAGGGCCAGCCGTCAATTGTTATCCATAAAGGGAAACTACAACGTGAAGAAATGAAAAAAAGCAAGCTCGATATGAATCAGTTGTTACATTTATTGCGTTCCAAAGATGTATTTTCCATTCGAGAAGTAGATTATGCTATCCTCGAAACCGATGGTACTGTTTCTGTTCTAAAGAAAACCGGCTATCAAACCCCCACACGTAATGACTTTAACCATCCCCCTGAACAAGTCATATTACCCTTTATGCTCATCAATGATGGTGAGATAATATGGGATAGTCTACATGAAATTGGAAAAGATGAAAACTGGCTAAAAGAAGAATTAAAAAAACAAGAAATCAGCTCTGTACAGGAAGTATTTTATGCTGAATATGAAATAGGCAAAAATCTATATGTTCAAGGATATTAGCAGTTAATAAAAGTAGTTCAGTTTGGGTACATCAAGTACTTCAAACTGAACTACTTTTTACATTACTTTATACAGTTGCCTCAAACTTCCCACCTTTTCCAGTGACTTCTGCATAAACGGTATGGTTGAGCTGACTTTTTTGTTCCGTTACTTGATGGCGCTTTCTTTTCTTTTGTTGGGGAATCATTATTTTTTTAGGCTCTTCTTTTGTTCGTTCCTCTTTATAACGCATGCCAAACTGGATCGGGTATAGCCTTTCAATTGGAAATGGGTCTCGCTCTTCATGTGTAACACGATTATGATACTGTTGATACTGATAATTCTCAACTGGCTTAATATATCCCATTGACGTCCATCCCCTTTCAAGGTTCTATATTATTATATACCCATATTTTCGGAAAATGAATCATACTTTTGTCCGTCAAAAGAGAATTTTGTGATCGTGAAGCATTTATTGGAGAGCTACCCTAGAAAAATAAAACAGATAGCTTCTCACGAAAAAGCTATCTGTTTTATTATTAGAGCCATGAAAATGGCGGACGCACGTCTTTATCTTTGTCATCATCATCATCTTGTTCGTCTTCCACATCCTCGACAGTTTCTTTTTCAAGCAGTTCCTCGTCTTCGGCTTCCACTGCACGTGGACCAAAGAAAGGATCATGACGTCGAGTTGGCTCAATGCGAACATTATCTGCTTTGATAACTAAGTCTTTCACATAAATCACTTTCTTCTTCTCTGACACGTTCTTCACTCCTTCTTTCTTTTATATCAAAATGTACTAGGTTTCAAATGGTCATTACATCTTATGCAACAGGCAAAGAATAGTGTCATTTATCACGATATTATAGACCGAACATGTTAATTTCTTTAATTTGATCCAACGGAACAGATACCGGTCTCGGTTTACTTGCTACTTTTATAATTACCATGTCGTTTTGATAATCTTCAATTAGTCCTATATACTTTTTCCGTTCCGTTATTAACTCACATTTTACTTTTGGAACATGAAAAGGCATAGAAGCAAAATACATTACTTTTTCCTTTATAGTCATCTCATTAAATTTTTTATTCTTTAGCTGATTCTTCGAATAATACTGATTAGAAATATCTTGAGACTGCTGTGGCTTCTCGTAGGCACTGACAGAATGATATTGTGACTGCATGGTTCGCTTTGGTTCTGCCATATTGGGTTGTGTAATATATAGCTTTGGTAATTCTCGTTTCTCACTTGTGGAGTCCATCTTCTCTACCTCCTTATAACAATGCATATTTATATATATGACAAACGTCTAATGCTTGTGAAAAAAAAATCAAACCTAATTATGGAAAACAAGGCTTCTGTCTATACAGATAGTCAAATTCTTCATAGATTATTAGTGTTAACGAAATCTTTTTTAGAAGAGGAGTGTAGTTTAATGGGAAGAAAAGTAGGATGCAATGATGACGTAGCAGGAATTGAAACTGGAAGTGACTGTGTCTGCGATGTTGTCCGTGCAATTGCTGATGCACAAGATAACGTTGTAGAAATGGAATGTGATGTAAGCTGTGCACGATCTATCCAAGATTTAGTAGCACCTGTGAGCGGTAACGGCTTAGATACAGTACCTTTTATTTTATATGATAAAAAAGGTAAACCATTTAAAGGATTCGGAGCTGAAATTAGTGATGGTCAATTTGAATGCTTCAGCAGCTTTATTTTCCGTGTAAATGAAGTGGATGATGAAGACTGTTGCGCAGTACTAGAACTATTAGTATTTGACAACGATGACGAAGCTTGCGGCGATCCATGTGAACAACTTGACAACGAACAAGTTGAAGATTTAGAACGTACTGGAATCTGTATCACTGTAGACTTAAATTGCTTCTGTGCAATTACTTGCCTACCAGCTGTTTCTGTATTTTAATAATCGTTAATACTCTTCCAGCGATAACAAGCTGGAAGAGTTTTTTGTTTATTTAACCATATTACTTGAATTAGCCCAGCAACTTCTGATAAAATCCGACACGTTGTGTAAAAACGGTGAATAGTTAGCAACAGAAAAGGGTAAAGTAAATTGTGCACTCATACACAAAACAATTTTGGAAAGGATGTTAAGATGAAAAAGGTTACAAATGTCTTTTATATTTCTCTGGCAATTTCACTGCTATTTATTATATGGGGGATTATTCCTAAAGACGTATTACCAGAATGGAACCTTGACCATGTCACTTCTCTTATTCAAGGTTTTCTGGTAACGCGGTTTGGTTGGTTCTATTTATTAGTTACTACTGCTTTTGTCATTTTTGCGATATTTTTAATTGTCTCTAAATATGGAAACATTGTGCTTGGCAAAGATGGAGACAAGCCCGAATACAATTACTTAACATGGTTTGGTATGCTATTTAGTGCTGGTATGGGAATTGGTCTAGTATTTTGGGGCGCAGCAGAACCAGTTTGGCATTTACATGATCCACCATATCCAACCGGCAGTGAAGCAGCAGCGGCTCGTGTAGCTATGCAACATAGTTTCTTTCACTGGGGTTTTCATCCATGGGCAGTATATGCCACATTAGCCCTTGCACTAGCCTATTTTCAATTCAGAAAAGACGAGCCTGGTTTAATTAGCAGCACCTTGAAGCCTCTTTATGGTGATAGAATGAATGGTGGCTATGGTACATTAATTAATGTAATTGCTGTATTTGCAACGATATTTGGGGTTGCTACCTCATTAGGTCTTGGTGCACAACAAATTGGTAGTGGTTTAGAATTTGTTTCGAATAATATTTCGAATACTATCTATACGCAACTTATTATTATTGCAACGGTTACAGTACTATTCATGCTTTCGGCATTGACCGGTTTGAACAAGGGAATAAAAATTCTAAGTACCACCAACATTGTTGTAGCTATTCTATTAATGCTCTTCTTATTATTTACTGGTCCAACAAACTTCATTATGAATTTCTTTACTACGACATTAGGCTCTTATATTTCCAACTTACCTGAAATGAGTTTCCGTATGGCGCCTTTTAATGAAGAAAATGCGCACTGGTTAGAAGATTGGACGATTTTCTACTGGGCTTGGTGGATCGCGTGGGCTCCATTTGTTGGTATGTTTATTGCCCGTGTATCCCGTGGTCGTACGGTTAGGGAGTTCGTTGTTGGGGTCTTGCTAGTACCTACCATTTTTGGTGCACTATGGTTTAGTATTTTTGGCGGATCAGCTATTCACCTAGAAATGAACGAAAATATCGATATACTTAGCATCATGAATGAATCCGGCTCAGAAGCGGCACTATTTACCGTTTTGGAAAACTTTCCATTAAGCTTAATAATGTCAGTACTAGCCGTATTACTGATCAGTACATTCTTTATTACATCAGCTGACTCGGCAACTTTCGTCCTTGGGATGCAAACAACAAATGGCGAATTGAATCCAGATATTAAGGTGAAAGTTGCATGGGGATTTGTTCAATCAGGAACTGCAGCTGTATTATTGTGGCAAGGTGGTTTAGGAGCGTTACAAACCGCATCGATCATTGCGGCTTTCCCATTTGCCATTATTATGATTATGGTGATCTTCTCGATATTTAAAGCATTCAGAGAAGAAGCACGTCTATATACATTAAAACGGAAAAAAAGAGAGCAGAATTAAAAGAGAAGGGTTTTACCTTCTCTTTTTTCCTTTCTCTCGATTTATTTAATCCTCTTCACTGGTTTATCTTTCCGATCTAAATCAGCGATCCCAACCAATGAATATATAAGCTACTACATTCCCATTTTTCGCAGATTATTTTACATCCTTTGCTAATACAAGCAAAAAAATAAAGCCCATAATCATGAGCTTTATTCATATTTCGCCAATCTATTTTGTTCTTCTTCCTCTGTTAGTAATCGAGTTGCTTTACCTACATCACCATTTTGTAATGTCCATACTCTATTATGGTCTTCCACAGCTTGGGAGAAGTCTCCTTCTTCCCATCTTGTTAAAATATCTCGGTAAACCTCTTCATGTTGGTAGGTTTGAATATCTAACACTTCTAGTAAGAAATCGATTCGTTCAGGGGTGATTTTATAAAATCCATACATACGATCAGCATACACCTTTTGGTGAGCCATATAGTTGATATATTTTTGATATTGTGATTCTTCAAGTGTTTTTTTAGTAAACGTATCTCCGAAAGGATTTATATAATCAGCATCCTTGTTTTCTTCTTTCTTTTCTTGCGATAATTCTTTAATTTCCTGATCGCCAGTTTCCTCAACTTCTTCTATATCAGTCAAATTATCATCAGTTTTCGTGTCATCTTCCTGTGATTGTGTTTCAACACCTGTAAACAAATCAATAGATATAAATACAATCATTCCGATAAATCCTATGATGACAATACTTAAAACCCACTTATATATTTTATTCCCCATGATAAGAATTTCCTCCTATGGTTCATTTTATATAAGCCTAACTTGGAATTATTATACTTTCAAGTCTTTAAGTACATTCTTTCAGAGTGGAAAACAACCTCGTTTTAGCTAGAAATTCTTTTAAGTATCTAAAAAACGTTGTTTATCTTCTGGCTTTGGAATCATACATTGATCTTTTTTACCAAACCAACGGTAGCGATTTTTAGCTAGAATGGTATAGAAAATATCACGAACTGGTTTTGGTATAACAAGAAATATGACAAAAAATTGATAAAATCCTTTCAGCTCTTTAGCTATACGTAAAGCTGCCGTAGACTTTGTATAAACACGATCTTTTTCAATCAAAACCATACTATCCATATCTTGTGAGGCACGGTGTTTTGTTAATAATTGTTGGCCCTTTTCACTTTGTAACGATGCGAATTGGAACTTGAGAGTGGGATCTCTCTTGATTATAAACTGCACACTGCTACTGCAAAAATTACAGACACCATCAAATAAAATGATTCGTTTCATACATAGCACCTCTTTTAATCAGTGTATCAAATGTTGGTATAGTAATACAAAAGCAAATGCTTAAGTTAACAACTACTTTCACATCCTCTGCCATGTATAGCTCTTGAGATATACTTGATTATAGTAATCAAGTTCACATAAAATTATCCTTTATACAGAGTAAACATCCCACTTCATTATCCGAAGTGGGATGTTTCTATACATATTCAAGTATTTGTTGCAGTTCTTCCACATATTCCGCTGATCCCGTCACAACTAAGCGGTCGTTCAATTTCAATTCTGTATCTCCATGTGGAACAATGGAATCCTTACCACGGAAAATACGAACCATAATAACGTCACCTGTAAACGGAAACTCTCGAAGTAGTGTACCATCATAATTAACGTTATTCATATTGATTTCATACAACGCACTGTCTTGTTGCGTAAAGATATTTACAACATTTGGTGACTCAATTAATGCTTTCAATAGTGTTTTAGATGACATTAATACAGAGAAAACATCGATACCAATTTCCTGTAACCTTTTTTCAGTAACTGGATTTTCGATACGAGCAATAACTCTTTCTACACCATGTTCCTTAGCATACGTAGCAATTTCCTCATTCTTGTATTCATTTCCAGTAGAAACGACAACAATATCATGATCAAATACACCGGATGCTTCGAGTGTATCCAGTCCATAGTTATCAAGCTCATTAATATCAAAAATAGTACGACCTTTTTTGACATCCAGTTTTTCTTGTTTTGTATGGAATAAATGCGTCTCAAATTCTTTCGGATCCAATTCACGAACAACCGGAATGGTTGCTTGATTTGTACCAATGAAAGAAACGGTTTGCTGATAGTCTACTTCTTCTTGATTCTCATAATATTTCTTAAAGAATGACGGTGTAATAATACATGATAGCACAGCAACTAACACAAGCGCACCATGCATTTCACTTGAAATAATCTCTAGTCGTTCACCAATCGTTGCAGCAGCGATAACTAGCGATAATGTCGAAGTTAATAGCATACTTGCTGCAACGACCGTTTTGGTATCATACCATTTTTTCAGAACAGCAACCGGTATAACCTTTGAAATCAAGAGCGCAATAAATAATAAAGGAATCAACGCTAATACTTTTGGTTCATCAAATAATGCCCATAAATCTAAGTCTACTCCCACCATCACAAAGAAAATAGGAATTAAAAAACCATAGCCAAAGCTGTCCAATTTTTGTACTAACTCTTGATTTGGTGCTAATAACGAGACTAATGCTCCAGCTAAAAAAGCACCAAGAATATTTTCTGCCCCTACCGATTCCGATAAAGCTACAAGGAAAATGATTAAAGTAAACACTGCCCTTGTCCCAATTTGAATCGTTCCTTTAGACATTGTTTCAATAAACGACTGATTGCGGAAATATTTGCCGACAAAATACAGTAAGACACCAACACCAAATAGGATTAGCAATAACCACATATTGCCGGATTCTTCACCATAGAATGATACGAATACTGCCAATAAAATCATAGTAACTAAATCGGCAATGACAGCAATTAATAAAATCGTTTGTCCTACGGTAGTTTGCATCGCTTGTGCTTCCTTTAGTGTAGGAACCACAACCCCTAATGATATCGTAGAAATAATTAACGTCATTAAGTAAACATTATCGATAAATCCAAATAAGACAAATAGATAAGACAGGAAGAATGATAAGATTAAAATGCCAACAAAAACAAGACTGGCTAATAAGACTGGATTAGGCATTTTTTCCGTCATATTCTTTTGATTTTTTCGTTGTTTTTTACTAGAAAAAATCGAAAAATCTATTTCCAAACCACTAAGAAACATTAAGAAAATAAAACCTAATGTCGATAATGTTTCTAGCCAGTTACTCTCTTCAACAAGGTTAAATCCACTATTCCCAATGATCAAACCTATGATAATTTCCGCCACCACAACAGGAATCATCTTCAACCGAAATCTGTGTAACAGTATTGGTGTTAAAAATGCTGCGATGATGACTATAACTAATGAACTAACAGACTCAGCATGCTCCATCTTACCGCACACTCCTTTCTCCTTAAACTAAGAAGCTCATAAACGCCGTTGCTAAACCAAAATAGATAAAAATGGAAATCAAATCATTTAATGTTGTGATAAATGGTCCTGATGCTACTGCCGGATCGATATTAAAGCGGTCCATCATCATGGGAACAAAAGCTCCAGATATAGTTGCTATTAATAGCGTAGCCATCAATGAAATCCCCACTATGATTCCTAAAAAGAATTGATTATACACTAAGCTAATAAGCAAGATAATGATAATTCCACAACAAAAACCTGTAATTAAGCCTGTCTTTGTTTCTCTCCAAATCACTTTTATTTTTCCTTTTTTTTCTAGCTCTCCTGTTGAAATACTTCTTACAGCTACTGCCAATGCTTGCGTGCCTGTGTTTCCTGCCATCCCGGCTATTAATGGAATAAAAGCTGCCAAGATGGCTACTTCTTCTAAAGCCGCTTCAAAGCGGGTTATGATACTGGCAGTAAGCATGCCAAGGAATAGTAGCGCTATTAACCATGGTAACCTTTTTTTAGCAGAGGAAATAGCTGTATCACTACTACTTTCAACATCAGAAATACCAGCTAACTTGGAATAATCATCACTTGCTTCTTCATCCATAACGTCCATAATATCATCGACAGTTATAATACCTAATAGATGATCTTGAAAATCGACAACTGGAAGTGCCAAAAAGTCGTAGTCTCGCATCATTTGTGCGATATCCTCTTGATCTTCTCCAACTGGTACGGAGACAACGCGCTCACTCATAACATCTTGAATAAGCCATTCACCTTCCGCAATAATTAAATCTCTTAATGATATAACACCGACAAGTTTCTTAAAAGAATCGACAACATAAATATAATAAATCGTCTCGGCAGAAGGAGCTTCTTTTCTTAAATGCCTCATCGCCTCTTTGACGGTCATTTGTGTATGAATTACAACAAATTCTGTAGTCATAATACTACCGGCTGTTTTCTCTTCATAATGAAGCAATTCTTTAATTTCTTCTGAAGATTTCTTATCCATTATCGTTAAAAAACTTGCTACTTTATTTTTATCAAGCTCATTTAAAATGTCTACCGCATCATCCGTTGACATTTGTTCCAATACTTTTGCTGCAAATGCTGGAACCATCTCCGTGATAAACGCTTCAACTAAATCTTCATCAACTTGCTCAATCACATCAGCCATTTCTTCTGGGGATAGATAGGAATAAATTATAAAGCGGATGTCCTCATCTTGTTCTTCAAAAATCTTTGCCTGATCATAAGGATGCAACTCTAAAAATTCCGCTCGAAATTTGTCTATTTGTTCATCAAATAATGCTTTCTGAATTTTTTCCCACATTTCCAATCGCTCATGCTGTTCTAAATGTTCCATTACCGTCCCCCCTTACTTACAATGACTTATTCTTTACCTAGGGATGTTAAAAGAATAACACAAATTTCGAAAAAAAACGCTAATTTTACACATTCTTATCAAAAGAAGATGTTACAATAAAGTGTGACTTTCATCAGTAGGGTGGTTTATCCCCACTGAAAATTATTGTTTTTATTCTCAAAAAACCATTTATACACTATACTAGGAATAGACTATATTTTTCAAGAAAGAAAGGTTCAATCATTATGTCAGAAAACAACTCGAATTCAAAGCTTGATTATTCATTGATTTTAATTATTATTTTGCTTGCGATTATAAGCGTTTTTACTTTATATACATTAGATCCATATTTGAGCCAAAAACCTTTGTATCAGAATATGTATTTAAAACAAATGGTCTGGTATATAGCTGGATCAATGGTTATAGCTGTGATTATGATGTTTGACTATGATCGGTTTCGCCAAGTTTCCTGGCTGCTTTATGGACTTGGTGTTCTATCGTTGCTTATGCTTTATTTCCATTTTCCTCCTGATATCGCGAAAGAGGTAAATGGAGCTTGGGGCTGGTTTGAGTTTCCTGTTCTAGGAACGATTCAACCAGCTGAATTTATGAAAATCTTTCTCATTATCTTCTTGGCTCATATCATGGTCGCACATAATGAGAAATATCCAGTGCATACCGTAAAGATGGATCTTTGGTTATTATGTAAAATGGGATTTATCACGCTTATTCCTATTTTCTTCCTATTAAACCAACCTGACCTTGGTGGTGTATTAGTCTTGGTTGCCATTACTGCCTGCATGGTTCTTGTATCTGGTATTAAATGGCGGATTATTTTAACTATTTTTGGTACATTTCTTATTTGTTTTGTAGCTGCAATCACTATGTACTTGACAAACCCGGAAGAAGTGAATCAATTCCTCTATGATCAAGAACTTGATCACGTAGTCGAGCGATTTCAAGGTTGGTTATTTCCTGATGAATACAGTCAAGGTGGTGCCTATCAAACATTAAAAGCAATGTTGGCTATTGGTTCTGGACAATTATCAGGTAAAGGGATGGGAGACCTTCAAGCTGCCTATCAAGTACCAGAATATCATACAGATTATATATTTACGTCTATCGCTGAACAATTTGGCTTTTTCGGTTCTAGTGCTGTAATCCTTATTTACTTTTTGCTCATTTACAGGCTTATTTATATTGCACTAAGATGTAAAGATCCGTTTGCCAGTTATATGGTAACCGGCATTATTGGTATGTTTACCTATCAAGTATTTCAAAACATTGGAATGTCGATTCAATTACTTCCTGTAACTGGGTTACCATTGCCTTTTATCAGCTATGGTGGTAGTTCAACCCTTACCTATATGATTGCAATCGGAATTGTTTTAAGTGTCTTTTATCGTATAAAAACCTATATGTTTGACGAATCATAAAGGAAGAGTTTTAGTTCTGACTGATTATTAGCTAACAGGTAATACATGGTATTCATGGAACAAACGGATAGGAGTTATTTCAATGAAATTAGATATTATCGGCGATATTCATGGTTGCTATCAGGAACTTCAAACACTGCTTAAGGAATTAGGGTATCAATGGAAAAACGGTAAAATCCATCATCCCGAAAATAGAATAATTGCTTTTGTAGGAGATTTAACTGATCGAGGGCCTCGTTCTCTTGATGTGATTCGTATTGTCTATCAGATTGTTGTGGAACAGAAATTCGGCTATTATGTGCCAGGCAATCACTGTGATAAACTGTATCGTTTCTTTCTAGGCAATAATGTGAAACAACAACATGGTTTAGAAACAACCGTAGCAGAATATCAACAATTATCTAAACAAGATCAAGACGAAGTAAAAGAGATGATGATGACACTTTATGAGGATGCGCCGTTATATCATGTGATCGATGAATTAAATACCGTGATTGCACATGCTGGGATTCCCGAAAAATATTTCGGGAGACATGATAAAAAGGTGAAAACTTTTGTGTTATACGGAGATATCACCGGTGAAAAGCATGATGATGGTAGACCAGTTCGTAGGGATTGGGCACAAGATTATCATGGTGACAAATGGATTGTTTACGGACACACTCCAGTTTTAGAACCGAGATTTGTGAACCAAACAGTAAACATTGATACTGGTTGCGTATTCGGAAATAAGCTGACAGCCTTTCGCTTACCAGAAGAAGAAATAGTCAGTGTCAAGTCCTCCATGCCATTTGTTGAAGAGAAATTTAGATATTGAAAAGCATAATTAGCTAAAAAAGTTCCGATCATTCGTTGACCGGAACTTTTTGGTTAGTATATTATTTATTTAAGATTTCTACGTTACCACTTCTATTCCCCATCACAACTGTATCGGCCATATGAATAAATAGGCCATTTTCAACTACTCCAGGAATCATATTTAAGGTATGGTTTAGTTTGTAAGGGTCTTGTATTTTTTCAAAATAGCAATCCAAGATATAATTCCCGTTATCTGTAATGAGTGGTGAGTTCTCTTTAGTGCGTAATGTAGAATTGCAACCTAATCTACTTATCTGTTTACTCGTCATTTCCCAACCAAAAGGGACAATTTCAACTGGTAAGGGGAATGCACCTAAATGACGAACGTATTTTGATTCATCGATAACGATAAGGAGCCTTTGCGAAATGGATGCCACCATTTTTTCACGTAATAAAGCTCCTCCACCACCCTTGATTAGTTCGAAATTTGGATTGACTTCATCCGCTCCATCTATAGTTAAATCCAAATGGTTGACAGAAGACAGATTCACTAATGGAATACCTAAATCTTCTGCGAGAGTTTCCGTGCTAGTAGAAGTTGGTACGCCTTTAATATCAAGTCCTTTTTTTACTAACTCAGCTAACGCTACAATAGTCCAATAAACGGTTGAACCAGT
>NZ_WJID01000069.1:0-18002 GCF_010994055.1 Gracilibacillus thailandensis
TACCTATATCATACGAGCGAAGTGGGCAAGCCGCAGCGGGTGTTACACCTATTATTTAGGTCAAAACAACTAATTTACACAGGATCGGGTGGGCTTTCCCGGTTTTTTTCTTATGTTTTTCACCCCATTATTTCTGAACTTTTATGTTTCACTTTTAAAAGAGGCGAAGTAAATATAAATAATGTTACAAAGATAGCAATCCCAACCATAAAGACCTTTACAAGAAGTAAAGGTATCATAGTAAGCGTAAATATTACACTTGTCCAAACAACGGTAACAGCAAAAATCTTGATTCGAAGCGGCACACCTTTCCCGCTCTTATAATCTGCTATATAATGCCCGAAGTATGGATTTGTCATAAGCCAGTTGTACAAGCGAGGCGATGATTTACTATAACAAAAACCTGCTAATAGGACTAATGGCGTTGTAGGAAGTAATGGGGCAATAATACCTATTAACCCCATAATCAGACTGAGACTCCCCCCTACTATCCATATTGTCCTTTTGAAATTCCACATTTTACTCACTCCCATTTATAAAACTACTACAGGGATAGCAGACGCTAACACTCTGATAAGTTTCGCAAATCATTAACATAGTCTCGCTTAATCTCTTACATAGCGTTGATATTCTTCCTGTGTGTTGATATTGATAAAATATATCTCATCATCAGTAGAAAAATCGACGTATGTTACCGTTAATTTGCCTAACAATTGATGCATTGAACGCTTACCAACAATTAATTGTTGTTCCATCACATCAATAGTATCCAGTTTATATAGGGCGATTAACGGCTGGATTCTATTATTGATTCTTGGGACAATAGCATCAACACGATCATCTATATAACTGATTAATCTCTTTAAAATAAATGGTTTTAATAATGGTGTGTCGACTGGTAAGACGAGATACCAATTAGCAGCGTTATTATTCATGGCAGAATAAATCCCCGCTAGTGGCCCTTGTCCTTTAAATGGCTCTAGATCTTTGATGACATGAATGTTTTCCGTTTCTTCTTGCAAAGGTTGATTATCACCTACTACGAAATACGTGTTATCCACACAAGCTAACATCACGCTTAAGGCATTTTCATAGAAACTAATTCCCTGATAGGAAGCAAATGCTTTGTCCTTTTTAAATCTTGATGACTTACCTCCATTTAACACGATACCCATGATTTTTTCCACTTGTTTTACACCTCTCGTTCACCTTTTCACAAAAAGGTCAAAATTCTTTCACGAAATTGTTTTTCTTTTCTACGATTACTTGCTCGTAACCATGCTACAATAATAGTAAATAGTTTAACAAACGGATCTTACTATTACCTAGAAAATGGAGGGTATTACCATGCAAGCTGCACAACCATTAACGACCAGTCATCGCCGACACCATGATCAAATTTCTCAAGAGTTACGTCATTTACTGGAAGCAATCAGTCACACGAAAAAAATGAGAAAAGATACGTTTTTGTTTCAAGAAGGTATGGACGCACACGAAATTTTCATTCTAAAATCAGGCTTAATTCAGGTTGAAAAGTTAACTGCAGATGGTAAAGAATTAACATTACGCTTGTGTAAAGCGAATGATATGATTGGTGAATTAACACTATTTAGTGATGATGCCAAATATTTATTAAGTGCACGCGTGATTATCCCCGGTGAAGTACTAGTCATTAACCGAGAACAATTAGAAGAAGCTCTCGTTGATAATGGTAAATTAACGTTTGAATTTATGCGTTGGGTAAGCAATCATATGCGCATTTTCCAATCCAAGATTCGTGACCTGCTCCTTAACGGTAAGAAAGGAGCATTATACAGTACTTTAATTCGTTTAACCAACAGTTATGGTATCGAAACAAGTGAAGGTATTCTAATTGAAATGGCCTTAACCAATCAGCAACTTGCGAACTTCTGTGCTACGACGAGGGAAAGTGTTAACCGAATGCTCAGTGAACTAAGAAAACTCGATATCGTCGACGTGAAAAAAACCGGCCATATTGTCGTTAAAGATCTGCATTTTTTACGTGATGAAATTGGTTGTGAAAACTGCCCAATCGAAATTTGTAACATAGACTAAATGTTTACCTTCCTATGTTTTAAAGGAAGGTTTTTATTTTATCGAATTCAAAATCATGCCAGTTAGCTTCTACCTGATTAAAAATATACTCCGGATTTTCTTTGTACACATATTTCACATTTTCTACTGTTTCTAATATCGGATCCCTTTCTTGCTGTAACAGGACTACTTTTGGTAAAGGTAGATGCTTGTATCCTTCGATCATTACGACGTCGATACCAATCGCTTGATAGAATAGCAGCAGTTTTTCGAGTGAAAGTTTCTTTTTATCAGCAGTCATTAAAAGCTGATTCTCCCCGATTACCGTAGTCAACTTGGCACCACGGTTAAAATGCTGGTAACTGTCTGTCTCTTGTACTTGTTCTGGCTCTCCACCATGACCATGATGCTTGATGGTAGCGACATGATAATCTTTTTTCTTCAAATATTCAATCCACTGTGAAATAAAGGTTGTCTTTCCACTATTTTTATAACCGACCACTTGAACGACATACATCTTAACCACCGCTAACTGGAGGGATAATTGCCACAGTGTCACCAGATCGAATGATGTCATCCTCTAATGCATAGGCTTCATTAACGGCAACCATCGATGCTTCGATCTGACTCAAGTCGAATTGAGATTGCAATTGATGTTTGATTTCCTTGACGGTTATTTCTTTTATATCTAAAAGAACTTTATCTTTACCGACTTCTTCTTGTAACTGAGCAAATAAAAATACTTCAATCATGGTCCTCATCCTTTACATCTGGTTTACCTGTCCTGTATCGAACGTTTTCCAGTTGGTCTCCAATCCATGCTTCGCCCTCTTCCCATTGTTCCTTCTTCCAAATCGGAACTATTTGTTTAATTCGCTCAATCGCATATTCGTTCGCTTGGTATGCTGGTTTACGGTGAGGGGAAGAAACAGCAATCACTACGGCAATTTCTGAGATATCAAGGGAACCAATCCGGTGTGTAATTGCCACTTTTGTGTCTGACCATTTTTGGTTAATTTCTTTGCCGATCTGAGCAAGCATCTTCTCCGCCATCGGTTTATATGCTTGATATTCAAGATATACTGTCTTTTTTTCACCAGTGATTTCACGAACTGTACCAATAAAGGTAGTGATCGCTCCAGCATTACGATCTTCTACTTTTTCGATTAGTGATTCAACAGAAATAGGTTCTTCTACAATTTCAAACATCTTATTTCTCATGCTCATTCTCCTAACAAATGAATCGTTACTTGATCACCTTTTTTATACCCTTCTGTACCACCAGGTAATTGGATGAAACAGTTAGCCTTTGCCAAGCTGTGCACCATATTGGATTTATCTTTACCTGTAGGTTCTGCAACTAGCTGCCCATTTTTAACTTGGTAACGCCCTCTAACGAATCGATCAAATGGATTAGCTTTTGAGAAATCAGCAGCTAATATAGCTTGTTCCTGCTGCATTCCGATTGTTTCCTTCGCTAAATAGTGATCGATAATTGGTCTTACAAATAGTTCAAATCCCACATAACATGCTGAAGGATTTCCTGATAATCCATATAATAATCTATCATCGATAGCAGCAACGGTTGTGACACTGCCAGGTCGCATCGCCACTTTATTGAATAATACTTCAGCACCTATTTGATGATAAATCTCTGGAAGTAAATCATAATCACCTACAGATACTCCACCAGTTGTAACGACAAAATCAACTTCTTTCATCACTTCTGAAATTTTTTCCAAACTTTCCGATAAATCATCTGGTAATTGACCATAATACTTTGGTATTGCTCCAGCTCTTTCTAATTGTGCCATGATCATATATGCATTACTATTACGAATTTTCCCTTGTTCTAACGGCTGATCTACTTCTAATAGCTCACTTCCAGTAGCAATCACACCGATTACCGGTTTTTTTGTTACTGGCACTTGTGCATAACCAAAAGTTGCCAATAACGCTACTATTCCAGGATTTATCACGGTGCCTTTGTTCACTAATACTGATCCTTCTCCAACATCTTCGCCTTGAAATGAAATATTCTGCTGATGCTGAAGGGATTTCCTAACCGTTACATACGTTCTTCCATCTTGTTCAAAGGTTGTAGTATCTTCTAACATAATGACAGCATCCGCTCCGTCTGGAATAGGTGCACCTGTCATAATTCGAACGACTTGATTGTTTGCTACATGTTCATGATGGACACTACCAGCACCGATATGACCGACAACCTCCAAGATTTTCGGGTTATGCTCCGTTACTTCAGTTGTATCCGCTGAACGAAGTGCATAGCCATCATATGGAGAGCGGTCAAACGGCGGCACATCATGATCCGCTTTTAAATCGTCCGCTAATATACGTTGATGTGCGTTTGTTAATGGGATATATTCTGTTTCACCTTTTTTATAAAAGCCCGTCACTCTTTTAACAGCTTCTGAAACCGGGATTGGATTGCGTTCATTTAACATAAGTCATGCTCCTAACCTACAATCTGATAATATAGCTTTTTAGCGTCCTCTATCGAATTGGTACCATGGACAAAGGTACGGCCATCTTGGAAAAATACTAACCTTTTTTCATCGATATCAACAGAAACTAAAAAGGGATTTGCTTGGACTTCTCCATAACTAGCGAGCTTTGACTCGAGCATCTCGAGTGGATATTGTTTACCACGAATTTGCACCGTATCTCTGCCACATAAAACTTCAGTCTTTGTTCTACCATGATAAGATAAATGAGGATAAGTCGGTGCCTGACCACAACTGGTGCAATTGGTGCGTTTCGCACGACTGACGTCAATCGTTTGATAATGATTATTCCACAAATCAAAAATAATCAATTTACTATTTATTTTGTGCTTTGCATCGATTAAAAGCTTTAACGCCTCCGTTGTCTGATGTGTGACAACCATTTGTACTGCTGGTCCTATCACTCCGACTGCATCACAGGTTGCACCAAACATAGGAGTGACTTTTAATAAACAATCCAGACAAGGTGTTTGTCCAGGAATGATCGTAAATGTCATACCTGAACTGCCCACACATGCGCCAAAAATCCATGGTTTTCTATATTTATGTGCAAGATCATTGATTAGAAAACGTGTATCGAAATTATCCGTTGCATCGATCACAATATCTGCCTCTTCTACATAAAAAGCGAGATTCTCCGCCGTAGCATCGATCACAACAGGACGAATATCGATCTCACTATTGATTTTTTTTAATTTTGAAGCTGCAGCGATTGCTTTTGGAGTTTGTTGATGCACATCATCTTCGGTAAATAAATGTTGTCGCTGAAGGTTGGTCCATTCAACGTAATCGCGATCAATGATAGTGATGTTGCCTACTCCTGCCCGCGTTAGCATCTCCGCTGATGAGGAACCAAGTGCACCGCAGCCAACGATGAGAACATGATTCGACTGCAAGTGTGCTTGTCCCTCCTGACCAATTCCTTGAAAAAGCATTTGCCGATGATATCTGTTCATATCTGACATCCCATACAATCCTCTCTTTAACCACCAATATAAGACATTTCAATTTTCTTACGGTTTCTAGCAGATTCTTCTGTACGTTCATCTGAATAACGATCATCACGGTATTTCCAACGAGAAACTATCGTATCCCTTACTTCTTCATCTGTTGCTCCACCTCGTAAAATATCTTTCAGGTTCAAGCCCTCACCTGCAAATAAACAAGTAAAAAAGTGTCCATCTGCTGCTATTCTTGCTCTTGTACAAGAAGAACAGAATGATTCCGATACAGATGTGATAAATCCTACTTCTGTACTTGTTCCTTTATAACGGTAACGTTTTGCTACCTCACCAAAATAAGCAGGATCAACTGGTTCTAATTCAAACTGTTCTGAAAGTTGATCATACATTTCTTTTTTGGTGACAACATACTGAAAATCCCAGCCGTTTGTCTGTCCAACATCCATAAATTCAATAAACCGTAACGTTACACCAAGCTCTTTAAAAAACTTAGCCATCGGTATCACTTGATGGTCATTCATCCCTTTTTTTACTACCATGTTCACTTTTACACCTAATCCTGTTTCTTTGGCCTTAATTATACTGTCGATCACAGGCTGTGTACGTACTTTACTGTCATTGATCTGCATAAATGTGTCATCATCAATTGCATCTAGACTAACATTAACACGTTTTAACCCGGCTTTTTTAAGGTCTTCTGCCATCTTCCCTAGCAATACAGCATTCGTTGTCAGACCGATATCTTGCAAGCCTTGCAAATGAGATAATCGCTCAATTAACGTAGTAATATCACGTCTTAATAGTGGTTCTCCACCAGTTAAGCGAATCTTACGAACACCTAAGTTTAAAAAGACTTTTGTTAACCGCTCGATTTCTTCAAAGCTTAATAAGTGTTCTTTTGGTAAAAAGGTGAAATCTTTTCCGAAAATCTCTCGAGGCATACAATAGCGACAACGAAAATTGCAACGATCTGTCACAGAGATCCGCAAATCTTGTAGCGCTCGACCAAATTTATCTGTTATGACTGACTGTTGCATGATGAATCGCCCCGTTTCTAAAGTATTTATCTGTCTTTAGTAAAACATAATCGATTAGAAATCCTTGTGAGAAACATCACAACTATGTTTAAAAGAAAAAGCTTATTTCTCCTCTATTAGAAAACTACAACACTGCTCTCCCATAGCGAAACAACTATTCATTTTGACTTTTGCATTTGGTAATAACTCTCGTTAACCGTTTTTGCTTCTATTGTACCTTGGCATTCCGACGTTTTCAGATGTCTTCTAAGCGCTATACCTGAAATAGAAAAACGGCTTAGTAATTGGAGTACGGTCGTTGCTCACTCATTTTTTAATAACTCGACAAGCTTTTCCTTCACAGAGCCACCGTTACCCCTCCTCTTCTACCATTACTGATCATTTGTAAATGTATTTGCTACACCCATTTCCGTTGCCAAGTAGGTACGGATGTGCGTACTAAATTTCTTAAGTATGTCGATATTTTCATGTAATACAGTTTGCAATTGTTCATGTTCGATTTGTTTATAGTTCTGAACAAGCATTTTTCGTAATCCAATAATTGCTTCATACCCGCTAGTTTCTTTTTCTGGAATAACATTTTCATCGATCAAAATATGAATGATGTCCAGATAACTTCCTGGATCACGCATAATAAATCCGTCAATCATCATATTTCCGACGTCTAAGATACATTCTATTAATAGATGTGTTATTCGTTCTAATGCCAGATGTTCAATAGCTGATTCAAATTTATTATCTTTCACTAACGTTAAGGTTTGATCAAAATAATCCAATGTTTCGTTCATTTTTCTCATATCTACAAAATACACTACTAATCCCCCTACACTTCAAAACAACGTCTACCTTTATAATACCATATTATACAAGATGTCGTTAGTAGTAATTTCCGATTAATTTGGTTGCATTAATGCAAACGAATTTCAAAAAAAATGATTCAACTTTCCATAAAGTTCATACACTACAGTAAAAATACTCAAACTCAAAAGTATTAATAGACAAACTGCGATGTAATGAAAATTTCCGGAGTGAAGCTTTCTTCCATTCTTTATATAAGAAGTGTCGGGATACCGCTCCGGCAGAATACTCCGCTTTCCGTGCCCCCGGAAAGGGAGTATTTTTCCGCAGCGACGGTTACACACTCATTAACAAAAGAATGGTGGAAAGCAAATCTATGTCTAGGGTACTTCGCAGTTTATGGAAATGGTTTGCTAAATAATTTCATTGGCAGCTGTTTTTTGAATATTTTACAGTAATGGAAGAAATGGCTATAATCTGGAATAGGGAGTGATTGGATGAACGATGGAAAGTTAGATTTTATCAAAAATGAAACAGAACAAAGTACGACAAGGTTGGTTAGTTTTAAAGGCGATATGGAAAGGTTTGATCTGGCAGTTATATCTTCTCCTGCATTCGGTGATGATTGTCTTGTCATCGATCTTAATACGAATAAATACTCACGTATTAATCGAGAGAAGATTAAAGAAAGCAAATTTGTGGAACACGCCTTTCAATTCAATGAACTGGAAGCAGAGGATTTCCGATTATTTATCCAACCATTGTTGAATGAAAACTAACTCATTATTATGTGTTGATCCGGTCGAGGCCATTCAGATGGCTACGGTCAATGTTGCTCGGTATTTTCAAATCGATAAGCAGTATGGCAGCATATCCCCAGGGAAAATAGTTGATATCATTTTGTTGGACGATCTAACCAAAGTTGAATCGACAACAGTACGTACTTTTACTAAAGACAGGGATTCTCTTCCGGGGATACCTCCATCCCTTCCCTGGATATGCTTTGCTGTTCCGGGGATATACGCTTCTCTTCCCTGGATATAGCCGTTTATCCTCGGAAGAAAAGATCTTTTCCCTGGAAGAGAAGACTTTTTCCTTGGAACAGAACGGCCCTTCCGGGGATATCTATGTTACTTCACGTGATGGTATTGTTCTCTCCACTGCTGACCATGAGACGTTTGATGTGGCAGCATTAGTTTTCAATTTGTTTAACTATAAAAAATCGGCAACCGAAATTGCAATATTCGTATAAATAGTCCTCACAGGTGCTTATTTTAGTATCAAAAGATGCTTTGGGATTTTGATCATCATAAAATCCTTTGAGACGAAGTTGTTCATAACCCCAATCCCCTACAATAAAATCATATTTACTTAAAATGTCTGTATATCTTTCTTTAAACGCTTTTTCCTCAAATCCATTACGATAATCCTTGATTATCTCGTAACGATAACCTTGTACTTCAACCAATATATTTCACACCTTTTTTGCAATAAGAATTTAACAAAAGTTACTAGCATGAAATCAAAGTTTATAACCTAAACTAACGGTATCCACTTGAAAAATTAACTAAGGAGGCTATTTCCTTTGATTCAGCGTTACTTATTATTATCATTCACAAGTTTTTTTCTTCTTTCTACTATAGCACATGCAGAAGAAAATGTGGATATCGATCAAGAAAAAATCAGTTTATATAAGCAAATAGAAGCAGTCACCTTAATACCTTGGTATTATTTAGCAGCAATCAACCGTTATGAATCCAATATTCATGACGATCAATCAGATGAAGAGGACAATGCTTTAATCAAGATAAAAGTACCTGAACAAAAATGGTACGGATTTTCACCAACTCGTGAGCCTACCGAAGAAAGTCTACTCGAAATCTTTGGTGGTATCGGAAAAGATGGGGATGGAGATGGAATAGCTGATCACACCAATGACCATGATATTTTATATACTGTGGCCCATTACATTCAACAATATGGACATGCAGACCAAGATATTCGGACGGCACTTTGGAATTATTATCATCGTGAATTAACGGTTCTGTCTATTATGAATTATGCTCGCTTGTTTAAAACATATCAAAAAATCAGTCTGGACGAAACTGCTTTTCCAATACCTAAAGGTTACAACTATACTTACCATAATACATGGGGGGATGCTAGAGGATTCGGTGGCAGAAGAATCCATGAAGGTACCGATATATTTGCTAGTTATGGAACACCAGTAAGAGCTACTACTTTTGGTGTTGTCGAGCTTAAAGGCTGGAATAAATTTGGTGGCTGGCGTGTTGGTATTCGTGATATATACAATAGATACCATTACTACGCACATTTAAATGGATTTGCTGATGGGTTAGAAATAGGAGATATCGTAGAAGCAGGCCAAACAATTGGTTCTGTCGGCTCATCTGGTTATGGACCTCCAGGAACCTCTGGAAAATTTCCACCACATTTGCATTATGGTATGTACAAAGATAACGGAAAAACAGAATGGTCATTTGATCCCTATCCACATTTAAAGCGATGGGAAAGAAAAAATCCGTAAAGAAAATGATCACTTTACGGATTTTTTCTATATTAATGTTTGGATGCAGTTATTGCTTTTATTACACTGGCGATTAAGCCACCCCAAATAATTACCATACCAATTACTGCCATTGTAATTGCACTACCAGACATAAAGGCAACCTCCTTTAACGTTCAATTTATGCTTCGTTATCTTTACTTGGCCATTTTTTAATCGTTAATAGTGCACCAACGAACATTGCCCCAATCGCTACTACCCAACCAAAACTGAATAAGAAATCAATTGGATAATCCTCGTATGGACGAGATACTTCAGTTCTTAGGTTCTGTAGCATCATATATCCTAATACAAGTGGAGTGATTACCCCTAGACAAAGTCTCCACCATATACCAAGTTTAATGTCGGATACAGAATCTGCGTGATTTTGTAAATCTTTGAGTGAGCGTGCAAACCATGCGATCGCTACAACTTCAAATAGACCCGCTAAAGCAACACCATAGTTATTAATAAAGTAGTCTACCGTATCCAATAGGTTAAGTCCACCTTGGGTTGCATAAAAAAGCGAAATCAGTAAAGCAAGTCCTCCACCGAACAATACCGCTTTTCCTCGTGAAATGGAGAATTTCTCTTGTAAACCTGCAACATATGTTTCCGAAATTGAAATCATCGATGATAAACCTGCTAAGAACAAGGATGCAAAGAATAAGAATCCAAAAAATCCAGATGCAGGCATTTGACTAATAATTTCAGGGAATACCATAAAGGCTAATCCGACGCCACCTGCAACTACTTCAGATACTGCTGTATTCGATTGAACTGCCATAAACCCTAACACAGCAAATACCCCAATACCAGCTAATAATTCAAATGATGAATTCGCAAAACCTGTGATAAATGCATTGTTCGTAATATCAGATTTTTTTGGTAAATAAGATGAGTACGTAATCATAATGGCAAATGCGATCGATAAACTAAAGAAGATTTGACCATATGCTGCAACCCAAACCGATCCATCTGCAATACTTCCCCAGTCAGGTTTAAAGAAGGCATCTAAACCTTCCATTGCTCCTGGCAATGTAACCGCACGAATAACGATAATTAGAAATACGATAAATAATGTCGGAATAAAGATTCTATTTGCTAACTCAATACCTTTCTTCACACCACGACCTAGGAAGAATAACACAATTACCCAGATAATTAGTAAAGGAATCATGACTGCAGGAACGATCGAACCAAATGTTCCAGCATCAGCAAGGTTCAAAAAGTCTCCAACAAAGAATCCAGTTGGATCATCCCCCCACTGTGTTCCTAAAGAGAAATATGCATACATAACCGACCAAGCAATAATGATTGGATAGTAAGTAGAAATAACAAATGAAATAAGGACCTGCCACCAACCGATCCATTCCATCCCTTTACTAATTTTCGAAAAACTTCTTGGAGATGAACTTCGGTATTTGTGTCCAATCGTGTATTCCATAATAAGTAACGGAATACCTGCCGTTAATAAGGCAAACAAATACGGTACAAAAAAGGCACCTCCACCATTTTCAAATGCTGTGGCAGGAAAGCGCCAAATATTTCCTAACCCTACAGCAGAACCAATTGCTGCAAGAAGGAAGCCGAGACGAGTTCCCCACTGTGATCTGTTTTCCATTAACCTAACCCCTTCCTTTTTTTATAATTTATCAAGGTGCTAGTCGTCCATAAAACCTCCACTTTAGGTTTTGAGTCAATCAAAGCAGCTAAGTGGAGAATGAGGTGAGCTAACACCCTGATAAGCTTTACTAAATCTATTTTACTAATAGTTTTAATCTTTGAAATTATATCGAACTTCTGAATATTCTGTCAAAGGAAAAACTAGGAAAATTCTATTATTCTATATCTGGATCTATTGGAATAGAAAGATCAGATGACCCTTCTCCACCTTCATGATAATAATTTGGAACATCACCGGGATGAAATACCTTTGTTACCGGAATATCTTGAATCACCTTCGTTGGCTCTGAAGCAAAGGGGATCACGACCATCATTTCTACTTCTATATGAACATTGACGTGTATATATGCGCCATTTATACCAGTTTCAACAATTTCACTCGTTATTTCTGTCCCTACACTACCGATTACTTCCATATTTACCGGTACTTTTGGCCCGAGGTTAGCTATAACAGGAATTCCTAATGCTTGACCTAACGGTACTTCTACTAATAGGCCTTTTTCCCTTACATCATCAAGTAATTCTTGTTCTGATGGCTCCAAATCCAATTCCACTTCAAGAGGCACGCCTGTTTCAGGTCGCTCTCCTTTCTCCAATAGCTTAAGAAAATTTTCCACACGATATTGAACATTTCTTTGTACACGATTTTCTACGACTGCATTAAAAATATAATTTTCTACTCTTCCTTCGTCATCTAATTGTACTTCTATTAAATCCCCAGCTTCTAAATCCTCAGAAATCTTTTTGCTAACCGCTATTCCCATTGCTTGATTCGCAATCGCATCAACACGAACTTTTGCGTAATTCAGCAGTACTGGTTTAATTCCCTCGTTAACGATTAGAATACTTGCAATCATCACGAGAACAAAAATGAAAAATGAAATAAAAACGATTTGATTAGCTGGAGGTGAACCTATTTTTCGTCTACTCCACTTTTTTCTTCGCATAATAAATCCCCCCAATCTATTCATATGATTGCGGGGATTTATTTAGATATAATTAGAGAAATTTTTATCTGCTTGTAATAAATTGATCGGTATTTACAATCAGGACATCCAATACCTTTGTTAAATCTAAGTCATACGGTTTTACTTTGGAGCCATTTTCTTTCAGCACTCGAACTACTGGACGATCAAACATTTGTGAATTTTGGCGAGCAACGACCCCTTCTCTGCCATCACTTAAATAAACGGTTAAGCCATTTGGATAAAGAGCAATCGTCTTCTTAAATGCTTCTACTAGGTGTATGTCGAATTGCGTCCCAGCACCGCCATATAATATTTCTAATCCTTCATGTGGTAACATCGCATCCCTATAAGTTCGATTACTTGTCACCGCATCAAAAACATCCGCTACCCCTATAATTCTGGCAAATGGATGAATATCATCTTCTTTAATGCCGCGCGGATAACCCGTTCCATCTAATCGTTCATGATGCTGATAGGCACAGTGGGCAACCAATAGTGGAATATTATGAGCTTTTCGTAACAAATCAAAACCATATTCTGTATGTGCTTGAACAATTTTAAATTCCATATTCGTGAGCTTTCCAGGCTTATTTAAGACTTCCTCTGGTATAACGATCTTACCAATATCATGTAAAACGGCACCTAATCCTAATTGTTCCATATCTTTATTTTTTAAGTTCAATTCCTGTGCTAATGCAAGTGTATACATACTCACATTTAGGGAATGAGTATAGACATAATCATCAATAATTAATAAGTCGGATAAATAATGAATAACTTCCTCATTTTCACTTAATTCTTTTGCAATTTCTTTGACTAGTTGATCTAATTTAAAAGCAGCTTTATCTAACAAATAATTATTTTTCGTCAAATCTTCAAATTTTAACGACCGGAATGTCTCTTTTATTTTTTGAATTGCTTCGACTCTTTGCTGATCAGGAATAGGAGGATGAACCATAATATCTTCCGTATCCTCATCACGAGTAAAAACATAGGTGACTCCTGAATTTTTCAGTCGATCTATCATCGATTCAGTTAATTGCATATTTTTTTGTAGTAAAATCCGACCATGCGCATCATATATCGGTTTTGCTAATTCAATGCCTGGTCGAATAAGTTTGGTTGGAACTAATCTCATTTTCAAACTCCCATTTGCCATTTTGGTAAAATTTTATCAGATAATGTCGATATATTCTACTATTTTCATTACTACTTTATAAATAATTTCCACTAACTAAGCAAATAGTCACTTACTTGTTGGATATTTTTAGTAATGCTTCTTCTATCGGCATCCCTTCTTTCCAACCATGATTTTTGGAATGGTTGGTCACTTTATCCAACTTAGCGTGCTGCAATTCTTCTATCGTCTTCACACCGGTAGCTCTCCCTGCAACAATGGGACGGTCAGTTAAACGGTCATTTAATAAATCTACATCTAGTGCTCCACACATGACATATCCTACTTCATTCGCAATCACCAACAAATTCGTATATGGCAGCTTAACCGAAATAGCTGTAAACGGATGATCCTTGATAAATATTGGTTTCACTTCCATCATAAAAAACACACTCCTCTCCATATAAAATATGAAGGGAGTGTATAATTGTTCCTATAATGATGACCTTAAAGCATCTGCTAATAAATCTCTCATAAATTCCGGCAAATAAAACTTCTTTGTCGTAGACCTTGCAATTTCTGGGAACATCCTTCCAAATGTAAACATATCTGCAGTCGCAAACGTATAAACCTTATCATTCTCAATTTCATGCCCATTAAGATGAACATGCTGAACATGTTCTATTCCAGCTTCATCTATCTCTGTATCAATATCAATACCACTAAAAACAAATTTACCTAACACTTTGCCTCGGAAGCCAAAACCCTTTAGTTCAAAATGCATCAATGCCTCATCATATGCACCACGCACAACCTCCAATACTTCAATTCCTCTTAGCTTGACTGTACAAGGATTAATAGGATGAGGACAGATCCGATGTACATCACCATAGGTTACATAGCCTTCTGCGATATTTTCTAACAGTAAGCCTGCATTTAACATACTTATATCGGCATTCGTCCAGTCTTTTAGTTTAGCCGTTAACAATTCAATTATAGGTGTCTGTTCAAACCAATCTACAGTTAGACTGTTTTCTATATACGTCACTGGCTTATTTAATAGTTCCTGAGCAGCATCATTCAGTTTTGCAAGTCTATGAACAGTATCTTGATCCTGACTAAGATATTCCGTTTCCACTGTGTAGGCCTGTTTATCCACTATTTTATTTAAACGGTGGTCCCAATCTATATGTACTTCTCCAATATATTTGCCATGTTTACCTGCAGCAGTTAATAATACATTATTAACCTCTTCGCCATTTTTTAAGATGTGATGGGTATGACCGCCAATAATAAGATCAATCTCTGGATATTGTTCGGCAATTAATTGGTCTTCCGTGAACCCAAGGTGCGAAAGTAAGATCAGTATGTCTGCCTCTTCTCTCAATTCCTTTATTTCGCGTGCTAAATAATCGTAAGGTGATTCAACATGCCACCCCAGAGGATGGTAAAAGGCATTAAATGGGGCAGTCAACCCGAATAATTTGATCGTTAAATTCTCCTTCGATTTTATCGTAATACTATTTTGTAACCACGCTGGTTTCTCTTTATTTACAGCAATCAAATTACCACAAGTAACTTGAAAATTTGCCCGATCATACAAATGATACAAATGTTCATGCTCTAGCGTAATCCCTTCATTATTTCCAATCGTTGCAATATCAAAGCCAGCTGCATTCAATAATTCGACATTTGCTTTGCCATTGTAAGCTTCTGCAATTGGATGGAAACGATCCACATGGTCGCCAATATCAATTCTCCAACTTTGCTCATCAGCTTGAGCATGGTGTTTTTTCTTTTTGTTAAAATAATCAACAATGTTTGGCCATTGGTCAAAGTGACTATGTAAATCATTACAATAATAAAAATGGATATGTTCGATCATGAAGACTAACCCTCCCTAAAACAAACCTTGCCAAATCAGTCGTAATCCAATCAATAATACAACCGCTCTTAATAAATACTCCACAGCTTTACTAGAAAGTTGCTGATTAATTTTCGCACCTAAAATCCCCCCAAACCAGGCACCTGGTACAAAAGCCCATACATAGATCCATTCTATATGACCTAACGCAATGTGTGTACCAGAACTTACAATACTAAGCGCTAAGATCATAAACATGGAAGTAGCTGTAGCGATATGCGGTGGGAAACGGAACAAAATAATCATGGCAGGAACCATTAAAGATCCTCCACCGATTCCGAAAAAACCAGATAACATCCCTACTGTAAAAGCAATTGCAACGGCAATAAACGGAGAAAAAGAATAGCGGTATACGGCATCCCCTATTTTCACCTCACGAACAACCTTTTGTGAAGTGGCTAAATTTATGTCGTCTTTCATCTGGTTTGGTGCTTTCTTAAATAAGAACATGGTAAAGATTAATAACATAAATATACCTAAAAATAACGAAAACATATCGGTATCCACAAATTGATTCAACCATGCCCCTAACACACCACCAGGCAAACTACCTGCAATAAAATATAAGCCGCTTTTATAGTCTATTCGTTCACTCTTCGCATAAGCATAAGTGGATGACATAGCAGTAAATATCATAATAATCAAGGATATACCGACAATTGTACTTGCATTCGCCCAATCAAATAAAGGGGTTGTAGAATGAAGGATAAGTAAAATAGGTACCAGAATGACTCCTCCGCCAAACCCTACAATACTTCCTAACATCGCTGATAATAACCCAATTAATAAACAAATAAAAATAACCAAATGTATCCCTACTATCTCATTGTCTTTGTTGTTTTCTAAACGTACTCTTTTTAATTATAAAGGTAATAAAGAAATTTATCCAATCGAGTATTTTGTATATTATATATAGTGGTTCGCTTTTCTAGTGATTTCTATAATTCAAAAAAAAAGGAATTTATTACCTTCTAAACTTATGATACACTGTAATACGGATTCTAGTAGTGGAAAAAGAAATAGTTAGAAAAGGGGGAAGCTCTTATGAAATATAGTATAACCATTCATCTTCTTATCTCTGCAAGTCTGCTGCTAATTCTTTTTGCACAAGACTTGCAAAATTGGGGCGACTTCTCGTCTATTAGGCAATGGTTAACGGGATTTGCCATTATTGTCTGGTTAATGCACTTGTTTACCATTCTATATTTAACTATAAGAAACAAGAAAGAGAGGATATAAGAAGTCCTTATAAACAAATAACAGCATAAACTTTTTGAAGATTATCTACTTAGAACAAGGAGGACATAATGATGGAACTATCAAGTAAAGCAACAGGAAATATGTTAAAAGGGTTGTTAACTATAGGAGTTGTACTTAGCACTACTTTAGTATTTACAACCTTTTTTGATATTTATTATTATGATTTGTATCAATCATTTATATCCGAAATAGATCTAGTCATTTCTATGATTTATTTGGTTTTATGGCTAATAACTGTCGTTTTTTATTTAGTTTGGATTCATAAGGTTCATCAAGATTTAAAAATGTTTCATTCCCAATACCCGATAACACCAGGTGGTGCTCTCGCTAGAATTTTAATTCCCTTTTACAATATATATGGACTATGGAATGTATTCTCCACCATGAGGAACTATTTCAAAGAATATAGCAGCACACTCAAATTTGCTCAAATAATGACGACATTAATTCCTTTCTATTACATATTGCACTGGGCAACAAATGTTTTAAATCAATTAGTTTCTAGAAACCAGATCATCAATAACCATGTTATCTTTTCGTCATATGTACTTGATACAGTATTAGTAGTTATATATTTATTCATGACAAAATATATATTGGAATCGTTACAGAGCATCAGCAAAGAAATATCATCTGACAATAAATCGCAAACAGAAGCAACAACAGAAATAAAATAAAAAATTGGATTTTACTTGGCAGTATTCATTGTAATACTGCCTTTTTTATCGGTTATGGACATGACGATGCTAAATTCATTGTAAAACTCGTTTTTTCCCACACTGTAGTATAAGCTAGGTTAAATTTACGAGTTGAACCTAAATTACAGAAAAACAGGTTGAAGTCTATACCAATATTCAACTCCTTCATAGATTATTATTGTTAATGAAATCTATCCAAAGAGGAGTGCAGTATTATGGGAAAAAAAGCAGAGCGCAACAATGATGTTGGCGGTGTAATCAGTAATGGAAATGGCTGTGTCTGTGATGTCGTCCGTGCAATTGCTGATGCACAAGATAACGTTGTAGAAATTGGATGTGATGTAAGCTGTGCACGATCTATTCAAAATTTGGTATCACCAGTAAATGGAAACGGCTTAGATACAGT